>JASFQO010000065.1:0-8326 GCA_050115405.1 Bacillota bacterium | reverse complement strand
GTGCAACGCCCCGGACAATTCGTGGCGGTGGACCAGACCCAACTCGGCAATCCGCTGCGGCAAATCCTTATAAGAATGCAGCCGTCGTTTGTAGACCAACATTCCGCCGGGACAGTTCATCGGTTTAATCGCGTAATTTCCCTCATCAATCGTGGTAAAATACATATTTTCCTGATAATGGTCCCAATGGCCCGAGCGGTGCCACAGCTCTTCATTTAAAATGATCGGGGTTTTAATCTCCTGGTAACCCCGTTTTTGATGCTCTTGCCGCCAGAAATCCTCTAAAATATTCCGCAGCACCATGCCCTTGGGCAAAAAGAAGGGAAAGCCCGGCCCTTCTTCTAAAATCTGAAACAGATCCAAGTCGCGGCCTAATTTACGGTGGTCGCGTTTCTTAGCCTCTTCCAACTTGAACAAATACTCATCCAACTCTTTTTTAGTGGCAAAGGCCACCCCATAAATGCGTTGCAGCATCTGGCGTTTAGAGTCGCCCCGCCAATACGCCCCGGCAATCGACATCAGTTTAAAAGCTTTAATCCGGCCGGTCCCGGGTAAATGCGGCCCCCGGCACAGATCGGTAAAATCGCCCTGCTTATAAAAGGAGATCGTCCCATCCGCCAAATCGGCGACCAACTCCACTTTATACCGTTCGCCGACTTTTTCCCAATATTCCAGGGCCGCCGCCTTACTCATCGTAAACCGTTCAAAAGGCAGGTCGGCGCCGATAATCTTGGCCATCTCCGCCTCAATGGCCTCCAGGTCCTCGGGTTTCAAGGTTTCCGGCAGATCAAAGTCGTAGTAGAAACCATTTTCAATCGCCGGGCCAATCGCCAACTTCACTTGGGGGAACAGCCGCCGCACCGCCTGAGCCATCACATGCGCGGCGGAATGGCGCAATACTTCCAGCCCCTCCGCCTCCGCCAACTTGATCAGACGTAAATGAACCGTACCGTACAATGGCGTACTGAGATCGGTCGGCAGCCCGTCCACTTCCGCCACCACCACTTCTTTGGCCAACCGGCTGCCGATGGACTCCGCCACTTGTCGGGCGGTGGTCCCGTCCGGGTACTCCCGGGTATTTTGATCCGGAAAAATCACTTGCATTATTAACTACCCCTTTCATTAACAAATTCATCCCGCCTATAACGTTCATGTCCTCCCTGCGTTCGGACACAAACTGTGAGTGTAACTTCTGACGAATTTTCAACCTATTCAAACGCGAAAACCCCCGTCCCAACAGCAAGGGACGGGGTAACCGTGGTTCCACCCTTATTCGGCCTTTCACAAGGCCCTTATGATTGACTGTTATCGCGGTCAACGCCGACTTATGCCGTACGCCTTCGTCGGAGCGTCCAAGGTGGTCATTGCCGCATCCGGCCGGAAAGTCGCAGCGCCCTTTCCTCTCTGTAAGCCATTCCCGGTTTTCGTCCTCTTCATCCGGTTCAAACCAACTTAATTATTCTTAGTATACTCTACTCCGACACCACCGTCAACGTTTAAAATTAATGAGCTTTTTGCGATGTACATTTTTTTTGTGTCTATTCAGACGTAGGTATAACGAAACCATCAGGAGGCGCTGAAAAAGTTGATGTGAAGACATGCCGGATTGGCTGATGCGCCGTGAAAAGCCGCACATTGCTGCGTCACTCGGTCGCTCCGGTGCTCGATATACACCAGTATTATCTCCGCTCCTCCCTCGGTCGTTCCTAGCACTGCACGACTTTTGACGACGCGAATGCCGAGACTGAAAGCTCAGCCAATCCGGCAAAATCCATCGGCGCGTCTGGGTATATCGATTCCTAAATTATTTAGGAAAATCGCTTTACTGGGTGATAGCGCCGACTCTCGGGTACCGGGTAACCGGCTAAAGATGATTTTAAAATAATAAATGGAAGCCAGGCGCCGTTTTTCGCTCGCCCTTCGGGAAAACCTGTTAATGTCCGGTTGTAAAGGTAGATTAAACCGGTGTTTAAAGCAATTTTCTAGTCTGAAACGCATAAGAGCCTTTATTATTTGCCAGACTCCGACAAAGCAGCACCCGGTTTCAGGGACGAAACCGGCGACGCTTTGAGATACGGATAGATCATAGCGGTCGACGGCGAAAGACTACCCTTAGTTGCCAGTCAGTTGACCAAGGATGGTGGAATACATTCTAGAACCCTGGATGAATAAAGGGAGGTCCGGAAGCCGTAGGTTCAGGCGGGTTTTTGGTTACTTTTTCCCCGGCTGAAAAAGTGACACGGACTTTCAGTTAGTGTTGCCATTTGGCAAAAGCGAAACCTAATTTAGTTATCATAATTAACTGATTTTCCCCCTAACTACTCAACAATGCCCCAAAACGTTTTAAGACCTTCAAGCGGGCCGCATCCGACTCTAGCAATCGTCTGCGGCAGGTTTCCCACTGTTGCCGCAGACGTTGTTGATAGCAAAGTTTTTTAAAAGTGACTGCGGTTTGCCCCGCCCGTTGCCAATCGGCGGTATTCTCACGAGCCAAAAGAGCGGTAATCGCCGCCGGGTAAAGCGTCGCCAACTCCGCCAACGGCCGTTCATTCAACCTCTCGACCAGACAATCGAGTAATGCCGGAACGCCCGCAATCTCGTCCCAACCGTCGTTAATTAATACCGGTTCCAACCGGTCAATCACAATCCGCAACCATAACTCACGGTCGGACCGGTCAGTTAGCAAACGACGGATCTGTTGCCGGCAGCGCTCCCAGTCTTCCGGATAACGCCCGGCCAGGCAGGCTTTTAAACGCAAATATTCCTCAAAACTCGGTCCGTCGCTAAATTGCTCCATAATTAAAGCGGCCGCCTGGCGCCACTCCACATGTAACAGATGGAGCCGGATTAACCGTTCCCGCCAAGCCGGCCGTTCCGACTCGACGGCTTGGCGCAGGCCGGCGGTAAGCAACTCTTGCGCGCCACGCCGGTCAGTATCCACCAACCGGTCGATTAACCACCAGCGGCCCTCGCCGTCCCGTAAAGCCGCGGTTACCTGTTGATATTCCAACTGATAGATTGCGCCACTTTCCCGGGGAAGCAGCGTCAGCAATTCATACCAGGCAATCTGCGCCACTAGCGGTAGCGGGCTAACCAATTTTGCCGCCAAGGCCGCCCGATACCCTCGCGGATCTTTTTGGATAAACGCCGCCAGGACCCGGCGTAAATCTTCCGTCAGTTCCCAATGCTCCGGATTAAAGTAAACGTCACAGATAGTCTGAAACAACGGGATTAAGGCCCCGGTAGCGTAATATTGCGGCAAGGTTTGCCATAATTGCAATAAATCCGCCAGATAATTACGGAGTAAATCATGGCGTGTCGCTTGATACTCCCGTAACGCCCCCTGAAACAGGTCGCATAACGGTCCGAGCAATTCCGAGCCGCCTTGCGGCAACTGCGCCGCCAACCAGTACCGGACCCGCTGCAACCGCTCCCACAACAATTCCACTTCCGGCCGGGTCAATACCGGTCGGTCAAATACCTGCCGGATCAACGCGATTAACTGGCGATTGTCGCGCGCCGTCCCGGTCTGCCCGGGCACACCCGAGAACGTCTCCCAAAAATTGATCGGATCTTGCGTCGCCAAGTGTCGCAGCATTTGGGGCAAATCTTCCGACTGCCGCAGTAGTCTTTCCAATTCCGGTTGCAAATCATGGAAACGTCTCCGTTGCTCCAGCCAACCCAAAGCCAACGCGACCAAATGTTTACAAAAACCGGGATAAGGACAACTGCAGTCTCCGTGTACCGTTGCGTCCGCAATCCAAAGTCGCGCCCGATAATGACCCTGATTACCCAGTACTATTCCGGCCAAACAGGTATCCATCCGCAAGGCGGTGATCAAATAGCCCAGCTCATGAGCACGACAGCCCTGTTCCCAAACAGCCGGACTAACTAATATTTCCAGATCCGCTCTGGTTAAACCGGTCAAATTTAATACCGCCACCAGTACCTACTCCATCTCGTTTTTAAAAACTACCTAAGTTATCCACAGAAATAAGCCTTTTGGGGCCTAAAGTCATGAAACTTTTCCACACAATCCACAAGTTATCCACAAAACACTCGCTCGTTTTTCAGGCTTTTTACACAAACTTTTGCAGAGCTTTTCAACAGGATATCCACATTTACAATCGCAAATCGGGTTGAGCTGGGGTTTCCAAGTTCCCGGGTCCCTCATTTTGATAATGATAATAACCTGCGGCCGCGATCATCGCCGCGTTATCAGTGCATAACTCTAGGGCGGGATAGTAGAGAGTTATCCCCAACCGGTCCGCTTCCGCTTGACAACGCATCCTTAAATGGGAATTAGCAGCCACACCGCCGGACAGTAATACGGTCGCCACTTGATATTCCCGTACTGCCCGAAATAACTTGGCGACCAGTTGTTCCACAGCCACCTGTTGAAAACTCGCCGCAACTTGCGGTACATCCGGTTGCCGGCCTTTCTGGCGCAATTGGTGCAGATAATTAATGACCGCCGTCTTCAAGCCGCTAAAAGAGAAGTCATAAGAATGGACCAGCGATTTGGGTTGGGGAAAAGTCAGCGCGGCGGTAACCCCCTTAGCCAGGCGGTCGATTGCGGGGCCTCCCGGATAACCCAGTCCCAACACCCGGGCAATCTTATCAAAGGCTTCGCCGGCGGCGTCATCCAAAGTCCGGCCGAGAATCCGATATTGCCCCCATTTGGGGAGATACAGCAGATCGGTATGCCCGCCGGAGACCGTCAAACACACTAAAGGCGGTTGCACTTCCGGCCGGTCCAGGACATTGGCGTAAATATGCCCTTCCACATGGTTCACTCCGATGATCGGGATTTGGCGCGCTAAAGATAACCCCTTGGCAAACGATAAGCCCACCAGGAGACAGCCGACTAATCCCGGTCCGGCGGTTACCGCAATCAAGTCCACTTGATCCAGTCCGATCCCCGCCTCTGCCAAGGCGAGCCGGTAGACCGGCCGGATATTCTCCAAATGACAACGCGCCGCAATCTCGGGGACCACTCCGCCATATTTGGCATGGGTCGCCAATTGGGAAGAGATCATATTGCTCAAAATGCGGCGCCCGTCGGCAACCACCGCCACCGCGGTATCGTCGCATGACGATTCAATCCCCAACGTAATTATTTCCGCCATGATGATGTCAATTCCTTTAGTTTTCCATCTATGATACCACTTATAATTGTTAATTACAATAAAAAAGCAACCGTTATTTCCGGTTGCTTTTTCCCCATTTATTATTTTGAGGAATTTTCGCTAATACTTTCCGAACTCTTTGGACTCGGTTAGCTGTTTTTCCGCGGTAGTCACGCCCGCCGGTTTTTTGGTTTCCAACTGTTTGACGACGTCGCGCTTGCCGGCCTCAGCCGCATCGCCAAAATGCGTCCCCTTGTCTTTGAGTCGGAACTTCTGCACCATCTCTTTCAACATCTCGGCCTGCCCCGCCAACTCTTCGCTGGCCGCGGCGCTTTCTTCGGCGGTCGCGGTATTGGTCTGCGTCACCTGCGCAATTTGGTTGATTCCTTGATTTACCTGAGAAATTCCCGAAGCCTGTTCATTGGAGGCGCCGGCGATCGCTCCGACCAGATCGGTGGTCTTGGCGATTTCCCTCACAATCCGGTCTAAGGATTCAGCCGTCTCATGGGCGATCTTGCTGCCACCCTCAACCTTCTGGATCGAGCTTTCGATCAAGTCCGTAGTCTCTTTGGCAGCATTGGCGCTGCGCGCGGCCAAGTTGCGCACCTCCTCGGCGACCACGGCGAATCCCTTGCCGTATTGGCCGGCTCGCGCCGCCTCCACCGCGGCGTTTAACGCCAGGATATTGGTTTGAAAGGCAATCTCGTCAATGACTTTGATAATCTTGGAGATGCTGGCGGAAGAGTCATTAATCGCCGTCATCGCTTCCAACATCTGTTGCATCTTGCTATTTCCGACAGTGGCCTGCTCCTGGGCGGTCAGCGCCAATTGATTTGCTTGCCCCGCGTTTTCCGCGTTTTGCTTGGTCTGAGTGGCAATTTCCGTCATCGAGGCGGTAATCTCCTCGGTGGTGCTTGCTTGTTCGGCGGCCGACTGCGACAGCACCTGGCTGGAGTCGGAGACTTGTTGCGCGCCGGTGGCCACTTGACCGGCGGCGCTATTAAAATCGGTCAAGACTTCATTAAAGGAGTCCAAGGTATGGTTCAATGCTTGCGCCAAAAGCGCATGGTCGCCACGATAATTTCCGCTGACCGCAACGTTGAGATTTCCGGTCGCCATCTCCTGTAAGACGCCGGAGGTCTCGTTAACCGGTTCGATAATGGCGTCCAGGGCTTGGTTAAATCCGCCGACTATCCGCGCAAACCCGCCTTTGAACCCTCCGGCGTCCCCGCGCGTCTGCAAATCGCCGCTAATCGCCGCCTGAGCCAACCGGTCAACTTCTTGGATCAAGTCTTCGATACTCTGCATCATCACAATAAAAGCCGGCATCAGTTGGTCATTGGCGCAGCGCTTCCCGATCTTTTGCAACTTCGCCAGCCAATCGGTATCGCCCTTGGAGACGCTGATTGCGACCTCCAACAGACTCAGCAGCCGCTCCCGCACGTCATTAATCTTCTCGGCCAAATGCCGTAAATCGCCTTGATATTTATCGACCGGCATCTCTTCCGTATAGTCGTTCAGCGCTAATTTTTCCAAAATTTGCTCGGCGTCGGTTACCGGCGTGATTACCGCGTCCAACGTCGCATTAATCCCGCCCACCATCTTTTGGTAATCTCCAAGATGCTTTGCGGCGTCGGCCCGGACCTCCAAGTTTCCGGCCACGGCCGCTTTCGCCAGCATATTGATGTCCGCAATCACCTTTTGCAGGTTATCCGTCATTTCATTTAAGTTTTGGGTTAAAATGTCTTTCTCCGATTTCAACGTCAGCCGAACATTTAAGTCGCCTTGGGCGATCTGGTGGGCGGCGGCGGCTTTCTCCCGCAAATCATCGGTCATGTTTTGCGCGGCCTCCGCCAGCTTGCCGATTTCATCGGCGCGCGCCCGATAACTCACCGGGACGTCATGTTCCAAATTACCGAGGGCAACATTTGAGATATAATTGATCACATTCTGAATCGGGACCGTAGTATGCCGGGCGACGAAATAACTGATCACCCCGCCAATTACCAGGAAAAGCAAAGACACCATGAAGATCAACGTCCCCATCCGGTACATCGCCGCAAAGATTTCGCTTTTGGGGGTGGTCAAGGCGAGCGACCACTCGGTGCCCGAGACGAGGCAATAAGCCGTATACTTGTCAACCCCTTGATAGGTATATTCCGCAATCCCGGAGGAGCCCTCAAGCATCTTTTGTTGCACAGCGGCCACCGGTTGCAGACTGAGGTCTTTCTTCGCCAACTCGATCGTGTTCTCGCTGTCGATCACTTTTGCCTGATCGTAATGGGCGACCGTAGTCCCCTGCTTGTTAATCATAAAGGCTTTACCGCTTTTCCCGTAAGTAACATCAGCAATAATTTCACTTAATTCGTCCCCATTCCGGGTTAGCGCCAACACCCCGCAGACCTGATTGCTCTCATCCCTAAGCGGCGCCGCAAAGATAATCACCATTTTGCCCGTTGATTTGCTGACTATCGGATCGGTAACAACGTTTTGTCCTTGCAACGCTTTGCGAAAATAATCGCGGTCCCCAATCTGAAGCGTCGTTCCATCCATCCGATACGCATTGCCGCCGGTATCGGCAACCAGTAAGCTGACATAGCCTTTTTGCTTGCTGACCTTATTAAGGAGCGCCGTGATCTCCGCCTGATTGGCTTGTAAATCTTGAAACAGCCCGTTTTCCGCCAGAATATTCAACTCACTGAAATATTTGTCGACCCTTTCATTAACCAGATCAGCCCCTTGCTTGACTATTGTTTGAATTGAATCATTCATATTGGCCCGCAATCCTGCCGACGCCATCCAATAACCGACCAGCGCCACCCCGATGCAGACCACAGCCACAATCAGCACCACCGCCACCGTGATTTGGGTCTTAATGCTTTTTAATTGAAATCCTTTCATTCCCCTACGCTCCTTCTAATGTATTTTAGTCGCGTTTCACGACCAAACTACTTGCTCTACCGCAGTCACCGGTTCGCTGCTTAACAATTGATCGCAATCCAGCAATAATTTTACCTGGTCTTCCACTTTTCCGACCGCTTTAATATAACGGTTGTCACAATCCATCTGAGTAGTCGGCGGCGCGACGCGATTCGATTCCGGGATGGTGATTACTTCCGCCACCGCATCGACAATCAGTCCCAGATTGATTGCTCCGGAATTAATGATGATAATGCAGGTACGCTCGTTATATTCCT
>JASFQO010000064.1:0-8338 GCA_050115405.1 Bacillota bacterium | reverse complement strand
TGGGACCGGAAGGCGGAAATGTTCGGTCGCCAAGGTAAGAGTAGTCTCCGGACGAGGAAAAATTCTGGTTAACGGGTTGCCGGTTGGAGAATACTTTGGACGACAAGTGTTGGAATTGACGGTCAAACAACCGTTGGTGATCACTAATACATCTGAAAAGTATGATATTTTAGCCAGTGTCCATGGGGGCGGGAAGTCCGGCCAGGCCGGCGCGTTGCGGCATGGTATTGCCCGGGCTTTGCTCAAAGCGGATGACGAGTATCGTTCTCCCTTAAAGAAAGCGGGCTTTTTAACCCGTGACCCGCGGATGAAAGAACGGCGTAAATATGGTTTGAAGAAGGCGCGTAAGGCTCCGCAATTCTCCAAACGTTAAGAGACAAGAAAAACACGGCCGCAGCGTCGTGTTTTTTTATTGAAAGAAGCGCAATTCCTCGGTTTTGATCAACCGCGAACCCGAATTACGGATTTCGAGAGAGGAGTGAGCGGATATGCGCGGATTAATTGTCGCCGGAGGGCCGGTTAGTCGGGAAGGGTTACAAAGCGCGCTGGACGCTGCCCCGGACTTGATTATCGCCGCCGACGCCGGCGGCAAATATCTTTTGGATCTGGGTGTTTATCCGGAGATTTTAGTTGGCGACCTGGATTCGCTCCCCGCCGCAATGGTGGCGCAAATTACAGCGGCCGGGAAAACAATTCGTCGCTATCCGCCACAAAAAGACCAAACCGATTTGCAACTGGCTTTGGATGTGGCGGCGGAAACCGGGATGACTGCGGTCACAGTATGGGGAGCTTTAGGAGGACGCCTCGACCATACCCTGGGAAATATTGCTCTGCTGCGACATGCGGCGGAAGCCGGAATTAGCGCCCGATTATGTGATAGCGACCATGAATTATTCCTTGCGGGAAAACATAACGTAGTTGCCGCCCGGCCGGGGTGGGCGCTTTCTTTGGTCCCTTTATCAAGTGAAGTCACCGAAGTAATGACCACCGGCCTTAAATATCCTTTAAACCGGGAAACCCTTTATTTTCATGCTACGCGGGGGATCCACAATCAATTTACAGCGGCGGAAGCGGTGATTACTATAGGTACGGGACATCTGTTAATTATCTGTTTTCGGGAACGGCAGTCCAGTTAGTTTTGTCATTTTTAAAAGGAGGACTTCCATTTGACTGAAATCGTGAAAATTGTATATAATAGAGCTAAGGTAAGATGGAAATAGGCGCGGGGCGATCTGGAGGCTTGATGGTTTAATAAGGTCGTTGACTTCTAGCTTTCAGCCTCTAGCTTCCGGCTTCCAGTGTGGGACCGAAATATTGGTTTTTGGGGGTGGACTCAAGTGGCGCAGGCCAAACGGATTATGATTAGTATGCCCGACACTCTCCTTCAGGAGGTGGATGGGGTTGTCAACCGTGAAACCGGGAACCGGAGCGAGTTTATTCGTGAAGCCGTAAAAATGTTGCTGGCCGAGCGGCAACGGCTGGGAAAGCTGGATTGGTATCGGATTGGTTACGAACAAGTTGGCGGACTGAACCGTAAGTTGGCTGAAGAAGGGTTGGCGGTGGACTGCGGCGATTTGGAAAATTACGAAGATTATCTGGTGAAGAGGGATAAATAGTTGTGATCCAGCGAGGTGATATTTTTTACGCGAATCTCAATCCGGTGCAAGGTTCGGAGCAGGGAGGCCAACGTCCGGTATTGATTATTCAAAATGATGTCGGCAACATGTATAGTCCCACGACGATTATTGCCGCCATTACTTCCCGGATTAAACGCGCTAAATTGCCGACCCATATTGAAATCAACGCCGTCCGTTTTCAACTGGAGAAAGATTCGGTGGTGCTCTTGGAACAGTTGCGCACAATTGATAAACAACGTTTGATGGAGAAAATTACCCATTTGGATGAAGAAATGATGCGGAAAGTAGACCGGGCCATTGAGATTAGTTTGGGGCTCAAGGAATTAAATTAATTAATATATTTAATTTAAATATTTACAAAATCAGTCTGAATTCGAACCAAAAATTAGGCTGTTTTTTTATGACAATTCTTATAGCTGGGGGCGCTTGATCCGGGTTTAAGTTTTGACCATAATTTTACCTAATTACCAAAATTTAAATAGGAGTTTTGCCGATTATGCCGAATTATTCTTAGAAAGCATGAAGAGGCGCGAGGAAGCTATTTCTCATTCGTTTTTGCGCGCTGAACATCGGGAACGTTAGGGAGGCTGGAAACAATGAAACCGTTGATCGCAATCGCCTGTAAACACCGTGAAACCGCTAATGAAGTCTGCATTGGAGCGGGATATAATGTGGTGGTGTTGGAAAGCGGCGGGATACCGTTGTTGTTGGCTCCCGGGATGGACGAGGCCTTGTTGGACGAGGTATTTCATTATTGCCGCGGGTTGCTGTTGCCCGGCGGGAATGATATTGACCCCGGATTATATGGCGGCAAAAGGATGATTGGCGAGATGACGGCATTTTTTGAACGAAAACAGGATGACTTTGATATGAAGTTAATCCGACTGGCTTTAACGCGCAACCTGCCGATCTTGGCGATTGGCCGGGGTATGCAACTGATAAATGTGATTTTGGGCGGCACTCTGTATCAGGACCTGAGCCATGATTATCCCAATGCGGCGAACCACCAAAGCGAACCCAATCATAATCTGCAAATGCACCGGGTGATCCTTAGAAGTGAAACCCGGTTGATTGAATTGTTGGGTAAGGAAATTTTGACTAATAGCAACCATCATCAGGCAGTTCGGGAGCTGGGCGGTTGTTTGGTGATCAGCGGAATGAGTACCGACGGTATTATTGAAGCGATTGAGTACAGCCGGAGCGATCGTTGGATTGTGGGGGTGCAATGGCACCCGGAGCTGAGTAATATCACCTCGATGCAGCCATTGTTAAGGGAGTTTATCAGTCAGGCCGAAATGGCGTCGGAGGAAAAGTTTTAAAAAAATAAATGATTTTTGCATCACAGCTACTTGACCGCATAAAAATGATTATGATAAGCTAAGATATATTAAATTGATGAAGGGCGAAAAATGAGAACAGTGATAGCGATACCATCGGAAGCGGCAATGCTTCGTTTGGGGGAAATCTTAGGTCGACTGGCGCGACCCGGAGACCTCCTTTTTTTGTTTGGCGCTTTAGGAGCGGGAAAAACTACATTAACCAAGGGTATCGCCCGGGGCCTGGCAGTCGCCGACCTCGTCACCAGTCCCACGTTTCAATTGGCAAAGCGTTATCAAGGTAGGTTGTGTTTAAACCATCTCGACCTCTACCGTCTGCAAAGTCCGGCGGAATTGGATGTATTTGAACCGGAGGCTTTAATGGAAGAGGGAGTGACGGTGGTTGAATGGGGAAACCTGCTTTTGGAACGTTTGCAACCGGAATATTTGGAAGTGGCGTTACGGCAAGAAGCGGGCCAATTAATCCGTCAGGCTGTCATTGCGCCGCATGGGGAGCGCTATCGTCGATTTGGGGAGGCTTTGGACCATGTTGATCTTGGGAATTGATACGGCGACTCCATGGGGGACGGTTGCCCTTAGTGAAGATGGAAAACTAATCTTGGAATTGACTTTACAAATCGGCAAAGGCAGTGGCGAACACCTGCTGGCGTTGTTGCAGCATATCTTGGCAAAGATCGGTCGCAATCCGGCCCAAGTGGATTTGATTGCCGTGGGGACCGGCCCCGGTTCTTATACCGGAATTCGGATTGGATTGGCCGCTGTAACCGGGATGGCGGAAGGATTACAGATCCCGGTCTATGGGATCAATACCTTACGGATAATTGCTGAAAATGCCGTCGGCTATGGGCGGGACGGATCGCATGCGGTGGCGGTGGCGCTTGACGCGCGGCGGACGGAAGTGTACGCGGCGCTTTATCGGGTTGAGACCGGCGGTTTGCGGGAAATAATGGCGCCCCGGACGATTCGGGCGGACCAATTTGCGCTTCAGTTAGAGGGACTGGACCGGGTGACCCTCTGCGGCGACGGCGGGAAAAAATATCGCGAGATTTTGGCGCCGGTCCCTACGGTTGATCTGGCGCCGGCCCATTGGGACCGTCCGTCTGCGGGATTGGCGGCTGAAATTGCCCGACGGGACTGGGATCCGCTGGGGGCAACAACTGAAACGAATTTAGCTCCGGAATATTTGCGCAAGGTTGAGGCGGAGCTGCGATTGGAGGAGAAATTACGTGGCGCTAAAAGTAGGGCCGATGTGTGTGGCGGATTTGGAGGAGGTCATCGCGATTGAAAAGCTTTCTTTCGCTATGCCGTGGTCGCGTAATTCTTTTTTAAATGAACTCATGGAGAACGAACGCGCCGTGTATTTGGTGGTTAAAAATGAGTTTGAACAAGTGATCGGTTATATTGGAATGTGGATCATTTTTGACGAGGGACACATCACCAATCTGGCGGTGCATCCGAAATTTCGCCTGCAAGGCGCAGGTAGTCTGTTGTTAAACGGATTAACCGCTTACGGACGGCGGGAAGGGGTTAAATATCTAACTTTGGAAGTGCGCCGTTCCAATGAATTGGCCCAGAAGCTTTATTATAAGCACGGGTTTGTTCATATGGGGGCGCGTCGGAAATATTACCTGGATAATAATGAGGATGCCTTAATCATGTGGAAAGGGCCAATGTGAAATGATGATTATTTTTTTTTTAAGATTAGTAGGAATTTAGCGTCTGCATTCCGAAATTGTATAGACAATATATACTAGTAAAGGCAAGAACGCAAATAAACATGAAGGGAGTGGCGCAATTGATTGAGACTGCAATTGAGAATTTTGATCGAGTTGAAAGAGACTTATTGAAAATGGGCAACCTGGTGGAATTGACCATGAAAGAGGCGATTCGGGCTTTACGGGAACACAATAGCGACATCGCGCGCTATGTGATTGAGCAGGATGATAAGATTGATAATCTGCAGATTGTCATTGAAGAGGAAATTGAACGTGTGGTTTTAGTAACTCCTCCGGTCGGCTTTAATTTACGCCGTGATTTTGCGACAATCAAGATTGTAAATGATTTGGAACGGATTGGGGACTATGCCACCAATATCGCCGAGGTTGTTTTAGAGCTGAAGACTGAACGATATATAAAACCGTTGATCCATATTCCGCAGTTGGCCGTGTTGGCTATGAATATGGTATCAACGGTTTTAAAAGCTTTTATAGATAAAAACGCAGATTTGGCCCAGGCGGTCTGTCGTAAAGATGAGGAAGCCGATAACCTGTATAACGAAATCCGCGACGAGTTGGTGAAGTTATCCACTAAAAATAAGGATATCGCAGTCTCTTATCAGGCGTCCCGGTTTTTGCTGATTGCCGAATGGTTGGAACGGACCGCCGATCATGCTACCAATATTGGTGAGGAGATTATCTACCTGGTTACCGGGAAACGGGTGAAGTATTAGTAATGACTAAGAGAGCCGGCGCTCAATGTGCGGCTTTTCACGGCGCATCAGCCAATCCGGCAAGTCTCCCTCTACCTCCCCGTTACGTTTATTCCATTTTGTGTAAGTGTAGCTTGATGACATTGGGCCGGCGCTTTCAAGCGCCGGCTTTAAACATAATTTTAACCCGTCCGTCATAAAATTAACAAAGCCCGGCGGATTGAAAAAAGGGCGCAGCGCAAGTTAAAAGGGTATTTGGTCTCCCGAACGACGAAATGAGGCAATAGATATGAGAAAAACCATTACCGAGTCAGGTTGGTTTTTGTCCTTTTTTGGTTTTATTGGTCTGGTCTTTTTGTCTTTGCTGGGTTGTCCGTCGTCCGAGGCGGCGCGGCGGATTGTCTGTAGTGATGGGGAGACTTTTTACGTAAATGAGGTCGAGACCATGGAAACGGCTAATTTCGTAGCCGCTAATACGGATCTAATTATCGTGGAAAAGCGTTATTGCCGTTTGACCTTGTATCGGGATGGCCGGATTTTAAAGAAGTATCCGGTGGCAATTGGTAAATCGCGAACTCCAACACCGGTCGGCGAATGGAAAATAATTCATAAAGGGGGCAATTGGGGCGGCGGGTTCGGCTCCCGGTGGCTGGGACTAAATGTCCCGTGGGGTATTTACGGGATTCACGGTACCGACAAACCGGGCTCAATTGGCTGGATGAGCAGCCACGGTTGTATCCGGATGTACAACCGGAATATAGTGGAACTTTACAATCTGGTGCGGCTAGGGACTCCGGTTCGGATTATCGGCGATCTGCCGCCGCTCAAATTACGCCGTAGTTATCAATTGAAAGCGGTTGGCGAGGGAGTGTTGCGTTTGCAGTTTGCGCTGCGGCGTCAAGGGTTTGACCCGGGGACGGCCGATGCCCGTTTCGGCCCGGCGATGGAAGGAGCAGTCCGTAAAATGCAATTATATTATGGATTGGACCCTACCGGGATAGTGATGTCGAACGAACAGTTTTTATTGGATTTACTCTAACGTCCATGCCCTGGATGCGCCGGGCACAAAACTGTGAGTGTAACTACTAACGTATTTTCACCCTAAAACGAGGGATACGAACTTGTTAAACAGACGAATGTTGGGGCAGTCGTTACGTGCGACTGCAAACTTTGCGCGCCAAACAAGAAAAGTGTTTTTTACTTTAACCGTAAAAATGGTGTTCCTCGGAATTCTTTTTGGGGTTGGTTTTTATGTTACTGTTCATTATTTACAGCCGTTTCAAAAAATCAAAATCAGGGATCGCGAATTGCGGATTAACCCCGGGATTAGGCTTGACTCGTCCCGCAGTTACCGGGTTTTGCTTTGGGACTATGATTGGCCGCTGGGGGAGGGTAACTATCGCCAATACCTGCAACAACAAATTGCCGAATTTAAGCGGCATTATCCTAATATTGCAGTTGAATTGCGGCTGCTTGACCTGTTGACCGGACCTGCGGAGCTGGAGGAAGCTTTGCGAAAAGGAAAACCGCCCGACGTGTATTGCTCAAGCATGGCGCCGCCGCCCGGTTTTGACTTTAAATATCAGGCGCCGGTGGGGCCGTATCTTCAGCGGGAAGTCTCCCGGTCGCGCTATTTTACGGCGCTAAGGCGTTTGACGGAAATTGACGGCGTTCAGTGCTCTTTTCCGCGCTGGGTGCGGCCTAATCTTTGGCTGGGTAATCGCCGCTTATTAGAACTCGCCGGGCTTTCGGTCGCCGCCATTCAAGCCCGGGGTTGGAGCTGGGAGGAGTTGCTGCGCCTGCGGGAGCAGTTGCCGCCGGGACATTATCCGGTGGTTGGCCGGGTTGTCCCGGAAACGGTATTACATCAAATCGGGTCCCGTGAAGGGCTGGTAAATCCCGAGAGCGCGGAATGGAATTGGTTGCGGCTCGTCCGGGAAGCCAAAGTGTTGCCACTTGATTATAATCTCAAAATGTTGGAATATTTCAGCTCCGGCCGGGCAGCGGTATTGGCCGGAGTAAAACCGATCATTTGGGGATATTTGAAAAAGCGGTTAGTCCGTTTGGAAAGACCTTGGGAACCGGTTTGGCTGCCGGCTCCGGGAGGGTATCCGGGAAACCCGCGGCAGACGGTGGAACTTGGAGTGATCAACGTCTATCGTCGCCCGCGGCGCCGTCCGGAACAAATTCGCGCCGCCCTTAAACTCGGAGAATATTTAAGCCGGTGTCGCGGCGCCGCGGCGCCCTGGTCCGAGCTGATGTTTATTCCGGCGGCGCGGGCGGCGGCGGTCAAATGGTTCCGGCAGATCGGCCAGGGGGAAAGCGGGCTGAAATTACTTGAGCCGGGATTGGGCGGCGGGCAGTGGCGCCTGAGCGCAACCTCGCAAGTAAGGATAGGTGAGATTGACGCTTTAGTCCAAAAGTTTTTAATTGGGAAGGTAACGCAACTGGAGGCTATCAAGCTTATTCAAAGGGAGTTGGGGGAACGTTAGATATTTAGGCAGGAAAGCGGAATAATATGTCGAAATTAAAGAAAGCGTAAATAATCTAGTACATGATAGCGCAATTGGTAAATCACTCTATCCTGTACTAGTTGAAAGGATGAAACGACTGCGCAACCCATAACGATTACGGAAGTTAAAGCGCTTTTGGCCCGGAAACAGCTTGCCCCGTTAAAGAGTCTGGGGCAGAATTTTTTAGTGGACCGGCATTTTTTGGAGAAGATTGTCGGGGCCGGCGATTTATCCCCTGAAGATCTGGTCTTGGAGATCGGACCGGGTTTGGGAGGATTGACCGAACGTTTGGTCGCCGGTGTCGGACAAGTAGTCGCGGTCGAATATGACCGGGGGCTATTTGCGGTGTTGCAGGAAACCATGGGGGGACATGCGAATTTGACCCTGATCAACCAGGATTTTTTAACTGTTGATTTACAGCAA
>JASFQO010000063.1:0-8376 GCA_050115405.1 Bacillota bacterium | reverse complement strand
GGGCGAAAAACTCAAAGCACTGTTTGACGCTCACGAAGTTCAGCTAGACGGCGATAAAAAATTGCAGCAATCAATTGATGATATGGCAGGTAAACTTAATAACCTAAGCTTTAGGGTAATTCCGTTAGAGCAGGTCAAAGCGATAAAGAGAAAATTAAATAGATAGCGGATTTAAAGCATTCAAGTCCTCCATGAGCGCTTCCACGCTGTCAAAGGACTTGCTTAGTCCGCGCTGATGATTAACGTCGTCGATTGCACCGGCGTTTCCGCATTCGGTGTTTCCAAGTGGAGATCGAACGGGATGCCGCCATAGCGGGCGTCGGCTAAAACCTACTTTTTTGGCTGCCGGTCGAAAGGCCAGATGGTGAAGACCCAAAGAAACCTCGGATGCTTAAAGGGAGGTCCGGAAGTCCTTTAAGAAATTTATATGTTTGCCATGTGTTAACAAATTTTTGCTTGACACTGCGTTTCAGGCGTGCTATTATTTTTTTATTAATTATATATTGTTTTCCTCATCAAGAGAGGTGGAGGGACTGGCCCGGTGAAACCTCGGCAACCTGCGTTCTGAGAACGAGTATGGTGCCAAATCCAGCAGGAATTCCTGAAAGATGAGAGGGCGTCTTTAAAGTCAAACCTCTTGTTTTCCAAGAGGTTTTATTTTTACTTTTATACCGAGGTGAAAGCAGAATGAAAACTTACGCAGAGATTAATGCCAAAATTAAATCCGGCCGGGCGGTGGTGGTGACCGCCGAAGAAATTATCGACCGGGTGGCGGCCGATGGTTACGCTAAAACCGCGGCGACCGTCGATGTGGTCACCACGGCGACCTTTGGCCCGATGTGTTCGACCGGGGCCTTTTTGAACTTCGGCCATGCCGACCCGCCCATCCGGATGGGTAAAGTCTGGTTAAACGATGTCCCGGCTTGTGCGGGGCTGGCCGCGGTGGACGCTTATATCGGCGCTACCGAGCTGTCCGAAACGCAAGGGATGGGCTATGGCGGCGCTAATGTCATCGAGGACTTGATCAGCGGGAAGAAGGTTAAACTCAGGGCGACTTCCTACGGGACCGACTGTTATCCCCGCAAGGAGATTACTACGGAGATCACCCTTAAAGATCTTAACCAGGCTTATCTGTTTAATCCTCGTAATTGTTGTCAAAATTATGAGGTGGTCGTTAATTCCAGCGCTAAAACGCTCTATACATTTATGGGGACATTATTGCCACATTTCGGTAACGCCACCTACAGTACTTCCGGTGAACTTAGTCCCTTGTTGAACGACCCCGATTACCGGACTATCGGGATTGGGACCCGGATTTTTTTGGGTGGTGGCGTCGGTTATGTCGCTTGGGAAGGTACGCAACATAATCCGTGCCAAAACCGGGATGAAAACCGAATTCCGACTTCACTCGCAGGAACATTGGCTTTGATTGGGGATCTGAAACAAATGAACCGCGAATATCTAAGGGCGGCCTTGTTTAATCGCTATGGAATTTCGGTATATGTGGGAGTAGGGATTCCCATCCCAATTTTGGATGAAGCAATGTTAAAATGCACAGCTATAACTAATAAAGAAATTAAAACGACGGTCTATGATTTCGGAGTAGGACGTCGTTCGCGGCCAGATTTTGGTCAAGTCAATTATGCGCAGTTGCGTTCCGGCGCAATAAACATTAACGACAAAACAATACCCACGGCGCCGCTATCCTCCCTCGCGCAGGCCCGCAAGATCGCGGCGACTTTAAAAGAGTGGATTGCCGCGGGCCGGTTTCTGCTCACCGAACCGGTGCAGCCCCTTCCGGCGACAAACCGGGTTAATTCCTTAGAAATCCGGAAAGAGGAGGATTAAATCATGCCCAAGAAGAAAATTATCTTAACCTTCCCCCCCCAGATGACCGAGCAACCTTTGACCTATTATTTGGTCAAAGACTTTGACCTTGCCATCAATATTTTACAGGCGCGGGTGACCCCCGGCGAAGAAGGCAAAATGGTGGTGGAACTTTCCAACGGCTCGATGGAAAAGATCGACGCCGGGATCGCCTTTTTAGTGCAACATGGGGTAGTGGTGGACTCGGTCAGCAAGGAAATTGTCTTAAACGAAGCCGACTGTATCAATTGCGGCAGTTGTACGGCGGTCTGCCGGTCGGAAGCGCTGACCATCGCCCCGCCTGATTGGAAGCTGCGCTTTGACAAGGAAAAGTGCATTGTCT
This sequence comes from Bacillota bacterium, assembly GCA_050115405.1. Lineage (GTDB taxonomy): Bacteria > Bacillota > UBA4882 > UBA8346 > UBA8346 > DATCLA01. Next base: position 6,167 of record JASFQO010000063.1, on the reverse strand, counting down.
GCCAGATGTGTGTCAAAGCCTGCCCGATGCAGATTATTAAAGTTTCATTTTAAGATGACGGACGATCAACCAATTTACCCCAATTCGCAATACGTTGCCAGAAGTTACCGCGCCTGGGCCGCACCGGACTTGTTAGAATACAGGATTTGCATTGGAGAAAGCGATTTAATGATCTTAGCGTCCCGGGATTGGCGGACGGAAGCCTCCCGATTGCTGAAAACTTACCGGCGCGAATTAAAACAATATCTCACCTACCATCCCGCTTTTGCCCATACCTTAACTCCCTGGCCCGTCGACCCTGCCGCGCCGCCAATTGTTCAATGGATGATTGAGGCGTCACACGGCGCCGGGGTTGGTCCCATGGCCGCGGTCGCCGGGGCGCTGGCCGGGATGCTGGGGAAAACGTTGGCAGCCAACGATGCGGAGTTAATTATTGAAAACGGCGGCGACATTTACCTCCGTTCGGCCCTGCAGCGGGTGGTCGCGGTTTATGCCGGCGAATCGCCGTTCAGCCAAAAGCTGGGTCTATTAATTCCGGCTGCATCGGAGGGCATCGGCGTCTGCACTTCCGCTGGGACAGTGGGGCCATCCTTGAGCTTTGGCGCAGCCGACGCCGCCGTGATTATCGCCCCGGATGTCGCCCTGGCCGATGCCGTGGCCACCGCGACCGCTAATTTAGTCAAGTCGGCCGCGGATTTCCCGGCGGCGCTTGCTTTCGTACGGAGTATCGCCGGAGTGCGCGGCGCGTTAATCATCAAAGGCGATCAATTGACCGCCTGGGGCCAGATTGAACTGGCGCCGTTAGGGTGAAAATACGTCAGTAGTTACGCTCACGTGTTGTGTTTGCGAACGCAGTGCAAACACAGAAGTTAGGATGAATAATTGAAAGGATTGATCCCGATCGACCGAAATACATTTCGTGACTATTTACAGACTAAAATCATGATTTTAGACGGCGCTTTCGGCACCGAACTGCAAAAGCGGGGCCTGCCTGCCGGAGTCTGCCCGGAACAGTGGGTGCTCGACCATCCGGCGGTCATCGTCGGCCTGCAAAAAGAGTATATTGCCGCCGGTTCCAACGTGATTTATACTTGTACCTTCGGGGCTAACCGCCTCAAGTTAAGTGAATTTGGCCTGGGTGACCAGGTGGCGGCGCTCAACCGACAAATCGCGGTTTTGGCGCGGGAGGCGGCGGGAAACGGCGGTTTGGTGGCGGGCGATCTCTCGGCTACCGGCAATTTTATCAAACCCCTCGGCGATTTGCCGTTTGAGACGGCGGTCGAAATTTATAAAGAACAGGTGCGCGGTTTGGTGGCCGGAGGCGTCGATTTTCTGGTGATTGAGACCATGATCGACCTTCAGGAAGCCCGCGCCGCTTTGCTGGCGGCGCAAGAAAGCTGTGACCTGCCGGTCGTTGTCAGTCTGACTTTTAATGAAAATCGGCGCACTCTGACCGGCAGCGACCCGTTGGCGGCTTTGCTGACGTTGCAAAGTATGGGAGCTGATGCCGTCGGCTGTAACTGTTCAACCGGGCCGGAAGCCATGTTACCGTTGATCGCCGCCATGAAACCCTACGCCAAAGTGCCGTTGCTGGCGAAACCCAACGCCGGTCTGCCGCGACTGGTCGCCGGCCGGACGGAGTTTGACATGCGGGCGCCGGAATTCGCCGCTTTCGCTCCATCCTTGGTGGCGGCGGGCGTCAATTTGCTGGGCGGCTGTTGCGGGACTACTCCGGAATATATCCGTCAGGTAGTCGCCGCAGTAGCCGGCTTAGCGCCGTTACCGGTCAATCCCCGGTCGTTTACGGCGGTGACCTCCCTGCGTGAAGCGGTGTTTGTCGGGCAGGAGCATCCGGTGGCGATTGTGGGGGAGCGCATTAATCCGACCGGTAAAAAGCAACTTCAGGCGGAAATGCTTGAGGGAAAACAGCAATTAGTGCGGCGTTTTGCCCAAGAACAGCTTGCCCGGGGGGCGGTGATTCTGGATGTGAATGTCGGCATGCCGGGAATTGACGAACGCCGGACCATGGTCAATTTGGTGGAAACGCTCGCCGCGACCGTGCCTGCCCCTTTAAGCATTGATGCGGCGAATCCGGAGGTCATCGAAGCGGCTTTACGGATTTACCCGGGCCGGGCGTTGGTCAATTCGATCTCCGCCGAAACGGCCAAATTGGAAAAACTGCTGCCGATTGTGGCGAAATACGGGGCGGTCTTTATCGCTTTGCCCTTAAATGACGCCGGCATACCCCAAACTGCCGCAGAACGTTTTGCTATCATTGCCCAAATTTATGAAAAGGCGGTCCAATATGGATATACCAAGGAAGATATGGTGGTGGACGGTTTGGTGATGACCGTCTCGGCCGACCAGCAAGCAGCCCGGGAGACCCTCCGGGTAATTGATTGGTGTACTAATGAATTCGGTGTAAATACTATTTTGGGCCTCTCCAATGTCTCGTTCGGTCTGCCGGAACGACCCTTGATTAACGGCGCTTTTTTAACGATGGCGATCAGCAGGGGACTGACGATGGCTATCGCCAACCCCGCCAATGACTTATTGATGAATCTTAAAGCAGCTTCCGAGGTATTGGTAGCCAAAGATCTTCATAGCCGCCGCTTTTTAGCCCGTTTTAGTGGTAACGCCCCGGCGTCGGCCAAAGCCTCGGCGCCGGTTAACCGCAATATTCAGGAAGAAATTGGCGCCGCTATTGTCGACGGCGACCAGGAACGGATCGAAATCCTGCTCAAAGAAGGGCTAACCGCCGGACTCCCTGCGGTCAAACTGGTCGATCAATGTTTGATTCCTGCGATTAACCGGGTCGGGGAGTTATTTGAAAAGAAACAATACTTTTTGCCGCAGTTAATGCAAAGCGCCGAAACAATGCGACGTGCTTTTTTATATTTGGAACCGTTGTTGGCGGAAGCCGCCACGGCATCCGGAGTCCAACGCAAAGCAAAAGTGGTCCTGGCGACTGTCAAAGGGGATATCCATGACATTGGCAAGAATTTAGTCGCCCTGATGTTGAAAAATCAGGGATTCACAGTTTATGACCTGGGTAAAGATGTGAGCGCGGTGACGATTATTGATAAAGCCAAAGAAGTCGAAGCCGATCTCATCGGTCTATCCGCTTTGATGACAACCACTATGGTGGGCATGAAAGATGTAATTGCTTTAGCTAAAAAAGAAGGCTTGACCGCCAAGGTGATGATCGGTGGGGCAGTGGTGGACCAAAGTTACGCCCGGGAAATCGGCGCCGACGGCTATTCTGAAGATGCGTATCGCGCGGTCAAACTGGCCCGGCAGTTATTAGAACTCTAACTTCCATGTTTGCACTACGTTCGCAAACACAACACGTGAGTGTAAATTTTACCTGACGGTAATTTTCCCCCTAATTAATTGTGTTTGCCATGGCATTGTGATGTAGGATTTAGTCAACACTTTATGCTTGAAACTGTCTTGGAAATAGACACAGTTATCCGGCGCTACAAATTTTTTTGAAAATATTTCTCCGGCGATAGCATAAATATTTACCTCCTGGAACAAAATATGATAGAACCAGTTTTCATTATGGCACACATTGAAATGGGAGGTAAAAGATGAACGATAGTGTTTTAGCGACTCAAAAAATTAGTAACCCCGGATTACAAAAACAAAAACCCCGTTATACCGAAGCTGAAAACGACATTTTGTTTGAATCGTGGTGGAATCCACAAAAGCGCCGCGAATTGGTAGGCTATCTCGGCCGGAAAATGAGCGCGTTGCGGAGTCAGTTTTGTCGGTTATTGAAAGACAAGGGTCTTTCCAATCAGGAATATTATAATATGATGCATGCCAAGTATTCCAATTCATCCGGCGTTGCCCCACGCAAACGCAGTCGGGAATTAAAAGAGATTGACCGGATTATTTTGGATACCTTTGCCAAACACCAGTCGTTGGGTAATTCACGGACAGTTGCGTGCGAAGAGTTGCAACAACAATTGGGCAAATCATTTTCTGCGGCAGCGTTGAAGTTGCGTTTTTATCGTTTAATGAAGCGCCTCAACTATACCGAGGATGATTTGGGCAAACACGGGCGTAATATTATAGAGGCGCCCACCGTGCCGGTTTCAGCCAATTCAGGCAAGATGACTTTGCTTCCCCCACCGGAACCGGTTGCGGTGTCGGGCGCTTCCCTGCTGGGAAGCATGCCGCCGCCGGAACAGACAACTCCGGCGCCGAGCCGGGATACTTCGTTTTTCTATCAACTTTCTTCGTTGCCGGAAACAATTCGCGATCTTGACGAACGAGTGATATCGATCGAGGCAAATCAAAGACGGCAATTGGACTTAAGGGGCTTTATCGAACATTTGCTGGCGGTGGAACGCGATTTAAAACGTGAAGACAAGTTGATGGAAGAAATTCAAAATTTAATGGGGGAAAACGACAATCTGCAAAAGACGGTCCACCGCGAACAGGAACGTTTGAAAAAACGCGAAAACGAATTGGCGGAAGTGTTCAAAATGTTGGATACGATGTTGACCGACTTTATGCGGTTGGAGAGTGTCTCCAAATTAGCTTCCCTGGGCGATTTCATGCATCGACTGGAGATCACCGTGGACCAATTCGGGAATGTTTTAAAAAGCCGCCGTCTCGAACCGGAATTGCGTTAAGCGGATTGGCAGATTGGCAAATGTTTTTCCGAACCATTGCAATAAAGCTATTGACGGGATTGACAAGAAATGATAAAATTAATTTTGTCAATTCGGGCAGTAGCGCAGCTTGGTAGCGCACCACCTTGGGGTGGTGGGGGCCGTGGGTTCAAATCCCGCCTGCCCGACCAGGAAAAAATCAATAGCAGCAAGGGTTTGAGGCCCTTGCTGCTTTCAATTTTTAAGCTTTTTGCCGAAATGCAATTTATTCAGTATTGACGCGGGTTTAAGCGATATGGAATAAAAATAACAAAAAACCGGCTTGTTTGCCGGTTAAAAATCTTGCGCCATTCTTGCCATTGGCGTTTCTTGTCTTTTTGCATTGTCCTTCACATATATTTTACGAGTAATCAAAGGGGTGGAATGGCCTAACCCAACTTTCGACAAAACATGCAAATTTTTAGTCAAAAATGGGGGTGCCAATCGCTGAAACCATTGATAGTACTGGGGGTATTTGTCTAAAAAACGAAACGTAGTGACCTAAAAATATTAAATGTTTGTTAAAACTATTTGCTTTACCCCCGATTTTTGCTATTATTATCCTAATGTTTATACGTCAAATTATCACCATTAATAAAAAAACCGGTGCTAAATATGTCAAACATTGTTTGGTTGAGTCTTATCGCAACCAGGCCGATAAGGTACGCCAGCGTGTTGTGATGCATCTGGGCGAACTCACTTTACCAAAGTCGGAATGGCCCAAACTGGCGAATATTTTAGAAGCGCGCTTGGCTGGGCAAACGCCATTATTCGAAGAACAACCTGATATTTCTAATTTGGCGAATGAAATCTTTGACCATGCCCAGTTTGTTAAAACTCGCCAAAACGGCTTTTAAAAATATTTTAACCTGATCAACTGTCCAAATATCATGTTCGACATCGGGCTTGCCCGGTGACTTGACATTATCTATCAAGTTTGTGGTGACTCCGACATCGCCGTCATAGATCATTTGTTGCCAAACGGCACGAAGGACCGAATAGCAATGGGCGGGGATAAATTTCCCGGCGCTGGAAACCTCAACTAAAAATTCATCAATCATTCGTTTAGTAATTTCCGAAATTTTATAATGCCCTAGCCTTGGTTTAATATGACAACGAATCCGCCTCTCATACCATAAATAACCCTGCCGTTTCTATCGGGCGTTCCCGTTAGCATCCTTCTTCTGACCGTCCGCTAAAAACCTATCCAGATAATCCCCAAATAACATATTAGCTTCCCAAAAACGAAATTTTCGCCAAATTTCTTCGGCCTGCTCTTGTGCGTTGGCTTTCTTCTGGACGAACGTTTTGCCAATAGCGGTAATTGTAAATTTTTTTCTTACTCTTTTTTGATCGGGGCCTGGATGATCGTCTATAGTGTAGTGCCAAGTATCGTCTTTATAATGGGTGAGTGATCCTTTCATGAGAACACCTTCTTTTTTCTTTGGCTATTCGGCGGCTAGGCGAATAGCCGGCTTGGAAGCTTTTGGCCGGATTTTTAAT
>JASFQO010000062.1:0-8454 GCA_050115405.1 Bacillota bacterium | reverse complement strand
GGTTACCGAAATAAAGAGGCCGAGAAAAGTTGAGGTAATGGCGATTAAAATGACGCCGCCCCAGACAATGAACCAATTAATTCCCGCAAGATCGGCCACGAAAGCGGCAATAACGACCGGGACCAAGGCGTTGACGATTCCGAAAGCAATCGCCCCAGTGGTTTTGGCCAGCATTACGAGATTTAAGTCAAGTGGCGCTAACAGCAAACGTTCGAAAGAACGGCTTTTGCGCTCGAAAGTCAAGGTGACGGAGAGGAGGGAAGTTGTGCCGAAAAGCACCGCCATGGCCATTACTCCCGGCAGGAGATTCCGGACATCGACCGCGTCTTTGGAGCGGAGAAAAAACATCAGGGCCCACGCAATCGGGAAAATAATCCCCCAGCTGATATTGGGCGGTTTTAAATAATAATTGTTCAGATCTTTACGGAGAATGTTCCCAAAGGCAATCCCGGATGCGGTCATCTTTTATGACCCTCCTTCTCTAGTTTGAGTTTATCTGCGGCGAGTCCGGTCACTTTCACAAATACTTCCTCCAAAGAAGGACGGATTAGTTTAGCTTCGCGCACCAACACCCGGCGTTGGTCAAAAAAGCGCATGAACGGCATCAGGTTGATCTGTTGCCGGGAATGGACCTTAATATTAGCGCTGCCCGAAGCCTCAATCATCATTTCGGGAAATTCTTCGTGAAGCGTTTTAATTAGCGGGATCGCGTCGTTTTTCAATGTAAATTGCACAATGTTTTCATTTTGTGCTTCCGCCATCAGTCCGGCGGTGGTCCCGGTTTTGACAATCCGGCCGGCGACGATAAACCCAATCCTGCTGCAGAGGCGTTCCGCCTCTTCGATATAATGTGTGGTCAAAAAAATCGTCGTTCCTTTGGCGTTTAAGTCTAAAATCAATTGGCGAATTTGGCGGGCGCTTTCCACATCAATGCCGGTGGTCGGTTCGTCTAAAAAGAGGATTTCCGGTTCGTGAATGATCCCGGCGGCAATGGTCAGTTTGCGCTTCATTCCTTTGGAATAAGCTTTAAAAGGTTTTTGGCCGGCTGCGGCCAAACCGAATTGCTCCAATAATTCTTTGGCGCGCCGTTCGCGCTGCGCCTTTGACATTCCGTAAAGCGCGGCGCAAAAGGAGAGGTTGGCGAAACCGTCCATCTCTTCATAAAGATTGCTTTCGTCCGGCACAATTCCCATTAATTGCTGGGCTTTTTTGATATTGGTCGTGCAGTCGACGTCGGCGAGGCGGATTGCCCCGGATGTGGGACGTGCCAATCCGGTAAGCATATTGATGGTCGTGGTCTTGCCGGCGCCGTTTGGCCCTAAAAAACCAAAGATTTCCTCTTTTTCAAGAGCAAAAGTGACTCCGGCGACGGCGGTAAAGTCGCCAAATTTTTTGACTAAGCCGGTTACTTCCAAAAGGGACACGCCTTATTCCTCCTTTCGGGCGCCATGGCACGTTTCGGATTTTTGGCTGCAGCTTTCCTCGGACTGTGGCGCGCGGGAGGCAAGTTCCGTAATCGCCGCGGCAAACTCTTTCAATTTGTCTCGATTAACTCCGTAGTGGGTATAATACCCTCTTTTTTCGCCTTTGACGATTCCGGCCTTGCGTAGCACCTGCAGATGTTGGGAGACGGCGGCTTCGGAAAGATTCAGCCGTCCGGCCAAAGCGCCGACGCACAGGTCGTGCCGGAGCAGGAGATCAATAATTTTAAAACGGCTTTCGTCGGCTAATGCTTTCAGAAAGGCAGAAAATTCCTCCATGGGGATGTTGATACCTCTGTTTTTATTAAGTAATTGCTTAAGTAAATTATATTTCAATAAAATATTTTTGTCAATACTTAAATTAATGCTTGACATCTTTGTTTGGGAAAAGCTATAATGTTTAACGAAAAGTTAGTCATACATAACAAATATTTATTAAGAAATCAAAAATGATTGTTTTAATCGCATTATTGTTAGTTGTAACTAACAATTTGCCGAGCGAAAAATTCGAAAAAGGAGGCGGCCGCGGTGCTGGAAGCTACGCAAATTAGTTTTTTTTATGGTCATAAGCCGGTCTTAAGGGAGATTAACATGCAGATCGGGTCGGGCGAAATCGTCGCCTTTATCGGGCCGAACGGTTCGGGAAAATCGACCTTGTTACGTTGTCTGACGGGAATTTTTCAACCGCAACAGGGCCAAGTGAAACTTGATGGCGGACCGGCGGGTGGGGCGGAATGACCGGATTAATTGCGACCACGCCGGCGGAAAAACAGCTTTTGCAGCGGTTGAGCGTCATGGACCGGGAGCTTTCCGCCTTACGCGAGCAGCTTCGGCAGGGCGGGGAGATCGTTGCGGGTGAAAACATAAGTTAGGGGACAAGTCCAAACTTGTCCTTTTTTACTATCCTGACGGTCTCCTGCAGTTGAGTTTACTTTGCGCCCCGGGACTTTCAATTCTTAAGTTAATAAATCCACTTTTTTTAATATTGGCTATTGGGCGGTTTTAAATAATAACCTGGAACATGAAGTTGATGATTGCGATAGTTACCTAAATTTTACTTGACAAAGAGGTATAGTAGCTATATAGTTATTTCTGTAATGCGTATACTATGTATACTATTTTTGATTCTCATAATTTATGGCATAGGAAATTAAAATTTTAGTTTAATGTTATCTTAAGCTAACATAGTGATGGGAATTGATTTTTGATTTGCTTTGTTAAAAATCATTTTGGGAATGTTTATAAAATAAAGTTGAGTTAAATCAATTTATCTAAATGTTGTTTTTAAAACGAGGGACATTTTTTAATCAATGTATATAGCAGGTATACGACGCTGAATAAAGGGTTTAGCCGTGGGTTTGATGTTAGTTAAAACTAACATAAATTATAACAAATGATGGAGGAGAGCTAATGACACTAAGGAAGCGTACTATGATGAATCGTTTGATTTTAACGGGGGTTTGCGGACTGCTTCTTGCTGCGCCGCTGGGAGTCTGGGCGCAGGAAGCTGCGGAGGAAGAAGAAGAGAATGATGTGGGGGAAATCCGGGTGACCACTTCCACCAAAACCGAGCGTGAAATCGATGATGTGCCGGTAACGGTGGAGGTCGTTACTAAGGAAGAACTGGAAAAAAAGGATGAACCGACGGTACAGAAAGCGTTGCGCTTTGTTACTGGTGTTGATGTTGACTTTTCAAGCGGTAGTAACGGATTGGGCACAGTCCAAATAAACGGGATGGAAGGACCTCATACTTTAGTTTTGATCGACGGGCAACGGGCTGGTGTTCCTGGAGGGGCGGTTCTGGGCGATATCTCTTCGGACATGGTGGAGCAGGTTGAGGTTGTTAAAGGGTCGTTATCATCGCTTTACGGCAGCGACGCCATAGGCGGGGTGGTCAACATTATTACCAAAAGATGGAACGGCCAACCTTATAATAGGTTTTCATTGGAAACCGGCAGCCGGGATACACAAATTTATCAGGGAACCACCTCTTTTGGTAAGGAGCGTTGGGGAAGCGTGGTTTCATTTTCACGTCAGGAATCTGACGGTGTACAAGAGGGACTTGATGACTATGTAAAAGATATTTTCAACGCCAGTTTGATTTTACCATTAATTACCAGTCTAAATTGGAGATAAACCCCTATTATTCAAAATATGAGGTGGAGTACCAGGGGTATAATCAAGAGCGCAGCGGCTTAAATCTAAGGTGGAAAGTTACCCCGGATTCGCTTACCAATTGGTATGTGAATACTGCGGTGAGCAAGCATAAGTTCGAGATGGAAAATGAGTTAAACAATAATACGATAAAAGATCAGCGGGAGCATGGGATATACGCTGTTGGATACTGAAAACAAGAAGACTGGTAAAGAATTGACTGGACGGGCGAAAAACAGTGTGAATTTGGGTTTGGACTGGCGAGCTTTGCCCGGGTTGAAGTTGAATGTATCCGGTTTGTATTTGGGAAAACGCTGGGAAAACCTCCTCAATACCAAGAAAATGGACGATTATTTCTTACTTAATTTAGGTTTGGAAAAGAAGTTTAACGAACAATACCGGATGATCTTCAAAATCAATAATCTGTTGGGAGAAGACGGGATCAGCGACGCCTATAATTTGGACGGAGTGGAGTATTATGTGGGGATTAAAACCCGGATTTAATATATGGCTTGATCTGGAAAGAGGTGAATGTTGTGCGGCAAAATAGTTTAGCTAAAGAAGTTAAAGGGAGGAATATGGCGTCCAATGTTTTAGTCACTCTGAATGTGGTGTTTGGGATCATTCCGTTTTTCATCGTGGTGGCCATGATCGGCAGGCTGATTGACCAGACGATGACTATACGTCAAATCTGGTTAGGTGGCGCATGGATTGTCGGATGCGCCGCGCTTAAAGCGTTGTTTTACGGGCTTTCCATTTGGAAAGCCCATGACGCGGCTTATGGCGCGTTACGGGAGATCCGTGTCGGCATGATCGGGCATCTGAAAAAGTTGCCGCTAAGTTTTTTCCAGGAAAAGAAAACCGGCGACCTCGCCAATATTATTAATCATGATGTGGAGCAGGTCGAATTATATTTGGCGCATGCGCTTCCGGAAATTATGTCCGCGACGTTCGTCCCCGCGGGCGCATTCCTCGCCGTGCTGCTACTTAACTGGAGGCTGGGATTGGCGCTTGTCGGTTCGGTTCCGCTGATGTTTTTACTGCGCAAAGTATTTGACCGTTTATGGGCCGGTTCGATTCAACATTTTATGCGCAGCACCAAAAAAATGTCCGAGGATTTGTTGGAATATATCGCAGCTATATCTGTCATCAAAGCGTTTTCTCAAGAAGAGCAAAAGACCGGGCAAGTTCTTGACAGGATGTATGATTACATCCGCTGGGTCAAAAAAGTGGTCCTTAACATTTCCTTACCGATGGGTTTTATTACCATGATGTTGGAGTGTGGCTTGATAGTCATGGTCATTATCGGCTCCCGGCTGCTGGCGGAGGGACAACTCGATATGCAGAAGTTCGTGTTGGCCTTTATGTTAGGGGGCGTTTTTTCCGCTTCCTTCGTCAAACTGGCCACGTTTCAACATTACGGTATCGTCTTCAATCAAGCCATGGGTAGCATCAATACCGTCATGGGCGTAAAACCGCAAGAAAGAGGCGACCGTTATCCTTCTCCCCACGCCGGAGCTATTTTAGTCGATAAAGTAAGCTTCAGTTACCATGGAGATGGGGAAGCGCTATCTCAGATCAGCCTTTCATTTAAGGAAAACTCCGTCAATGCCGTTGTGGGCGCTTCCGGTTCGGGCAAAAGCACGCTGGCCAACTTGATGATGGGTTTCTGGCAACCGGACGAGGGCACAATTTCCATCGGTGGACAAAACATTGCGGATTTAAGTGAACGGGCGCTTTCTTCCCTAATCTCCATCGTACAGCAAGAGGTGTTTTTGTTCAACTTGTCAATTGCGGATAATATCCGTATTGGACGACAAGATGCCACCAAGGAGGAGATTGTGGCGGCGGCGAAACGGGCCCAGATTCATGATTTTATCATGAGTCTGCCCCGGGGGTATGAAACGATGGCGGGGGAGGCGGGCGCGAAACTTTCGGGTGGCGAAAAGCAACGGATCGCCATTGCCCGCGTGATGCTTAAAAACGCGCCGATTATCATTCTTGACGAGGCTACCGCCGCCATTGATCCCAATAACGAGCATTTGATTCAAAAAGCCTTTGCCAATTTGGGTGAAAATAAAACATTGATTATGATTGCCCATCATTTGAACACTATCAGGGGCGCAGACCAGATTGTGGTGATGGACGAGGGCAGGATTATCGCCACCGGTAAACATGAAGAACTGCTTGGTTCTTGTCCGCTATATGCCGAAATGGTGGAACGGCAAAACGCAGTGGATAGTTGGCAGATTAAGGAGGCGCTCGCGTGATTAAGCGGATATTTGCAACTTTAACGGCGAAAGGCCGAAAAATGCTGGCTCTGTCGATCATCGCTTTTATTTTATACGCATTGGCCGGCGTGAGTATTATGCTGTTGGCTTTGGAGATGATGGATCGTCTGACGGGGGGGCAAGAGATTGCGCTCGGCGGCTACTGGTGGGCTTTGATTGCTTTAGTCGTGTTTAAGGCATTCTGCAATATCGTTGCAGACGTGGCAAAGCACTTTGCCGGCTTCGAAATCGAGGTGAAGCTGCGGGAGACGCTTTTAGCCCGTCTGAAACGATTTTCCCTGGGATTTTACACCAAGGAGCGTTTGGGCGAAATCAGCACCATCATTCAAAAAGATGTCACCAATATGGAATCGGTGGTCGCCCATATGTGGTCGCGAATGGTCAGCGATTTTGCGGTCGCTTTAATTATCGGTATCGGACTTTTTGTGGCGGACTGGCGCTTGGGTCTGGCAATGGTCTCATTGCTACCTGTGGCGTTGCTGGTATTGGTCTTGGGCATTAAGTCCGGCCGGAGGCTCCAAAAAGAGTCCCAGGACGACTTGGCGGATATGGTCAGTATTTTTGTGGAGTATGTCAAGGGTATCCCCTTGCTTAAAGCCTTCAGTGAAAGTGTCAGCTTACAAAGTAGGTTGAAAAAGAGCGCGGAGCGTTTTGGCGCGAGTAGCAAGGCAAGCGCGAAAGCGGTCGCGGGATATCTGGGCCGCTATGCTTTGTTTTTGGAACTTTGTTTCGCGGTGTTGACGACTGTCGGAGCGTATCTGGTGTTTCAAAATAGTTTATCCGTCTTTGAATACTTGATGTTTGTGATCATCAGCCGGGAATTTTATAAACCTTTTACAGGGATGGAGGGACATTGGATCAATTATCTTAAGGTTACCGACAGCTACCGGCGTATTCTGACCGTATTGGACGCGCCGCTGCTTGAAACACCGTCACATCCGGTTAAACCCCAAGGTTTTGATATTGTCTTCGCTAAGGTCGACTTCTGCTACGAAAAGGGAGAATTTCAATTGCAAAACGCTTCTTTTTCGCTGGCCCAGGGGTCGTTAACCGCGCTGGTCGGCCCTTCCGGTTCGGGGAAGACGACCATCACCAATCTGTTATTGCGTTTTTGGGAACCGCAGAGCGGCGTGATCCGGATTGGCGGCGTTGATCTTCGCAATATGGATTATGATGAATTGCTCAATCGGATTAGCATCGTCATGCAAAACGTCATTTTGTTTGCGGATACCATTGCGGGTAATATTAAAATCGGCAAACGCGACGCGACCAAAGAAGAGGTTGTTGCCGCGGCGAAACAGGCTATGATTCATGATTTTATCATGGGATTACCGCAGGGCTACGACACGCCCGTGGGAGAAAACGGCGTGGGGCTTTCCGGCGGGCAGAAGCAGCGTATCTCCATTGCCCGGGCTTTTTTAAAGGATGCGCCGTTGGTGATCTTAGATGAAATCACCAGCAATGTGGATCCGGTGAATGAATCAAAAATTCAGCGCGCCATCAGCAATCTGGCGAAAGACCGGACGGTTTTGGTGATCGCCCATCATCTGCGCACCATCCGGACGGCCGACAACATCTTGGTTTTTGACCGGGGTAAAATTGTCCAGAGCGGGACCCACCAGATGCTTCTGGCCCAACCCGGATTATATCGAACACTCTGGAAAGCGCAGGAACAGGCAAAAGAATGGCAGTTAAAAAGGGGCGGAAACGTTAATGCCTTATCGGAGGAGCGCCAATGATTGAGTTTCGCAATGTAAGCTACAGCTATCCAAATGACGCTGCGGAAAATCTGCGGAATATCAATTTACAAATTGGACCGGGCGAATTTATTGTTATAACCGGCAAAAGCGGCTGTGGCAAAACAACGCTCTCCAAATGCATTAACGGTTTAATTCCCTATTTTCACGAAGGTGAGCTTACAGGGGATGCTTTGATTGGCGGCGTTAATACAAAACAAATGGCGCTGCATGAGATCGGTGCAAAAGTCGGTTCGGTATTTCAAGACCCCCGCGCCCAGTTTTTTACCACCAATACTACGGATGAAGTGGCCTTTGGATGTCAGAATATGGGACTGGCGCGCGAAGAGGTCTGGGCCAGGGTGGATGAGGCTTTTGCGACATTGAATATTGAAGATTTGCGCGATCAAAGCATCTTTCATATTTCCAGCGGGGAAAAGCAAAAAATCGCTATCGATCGATTTCGCTGCCTCTTGCCGGGCCATGCGGCCCTGTATCTATCTGCTGGATGAGCCGTCTTCCAATTTGGATATTGGCGCGATCGGACGGCTGACTGGAATTTTAGGGCGGCTGAAACAAGCCGGGTATACCATTGTGGTCATGGAGCATCGCCTGTATTACCTGCGCGGACTCGCCGACCGGATTTTATATATGGAAAAGGGAGAGATCGTTCAAAGCTTTACGGCGGATCAATTTGCGGCGCTTGCGGAGGAACGTCTCGCGGCCATGGGGTTGCGCAGTTTTGATCTGCGGTTTCTTCCGTTTCGGCAACATAATTATCCAATAAATTCC
>JASFQO010000061.1:0-8517 GCA_050115405.1 Bacillota bacterium | reverse complement strand
GGACGGAAAGATCCGAAGTATCAATTATAATTGTCGCTTTGCCGCGCAACTGTTCCAACTTTTGTTTCTCCGTCTGAATTCCTTCGGTGATGATCCCGGTGATTGATAACGGATGCCGCCGCCGACTTTCCTTAAAACGCCTAATTAAAACGTCTTCCCGCGCTTCGAGAAAGAGAATTTCATAACTGAAACCTTTCTGTTCCAAATTTTCCAACGCCCAATAGATATCATCAAAAAAGTTGCCGCTGCGCAGGTCGACTACTAATGCTATTTTATTGATACTGCCGTCCGATTGCGAACACAACTCCGCAAATTTCGGAATTAATACCGGCGGTAAATTATCAACACAAAAATAACCGAGGTCTTCAAAACTCTTGGCCATTACCGACTTACCGGCGCCGGACAATCCGGTAATAATTAGAAATCTGATGCTATCCATCCTGCACCTCACTGGAAGCTGGAAGCTAAAAACTGGAAGCTGGAAAGTCAACAAACTTATTAAACAGCAAAAAATCAGTGGTTTTATCCAGCCTCCGACTTCCAGCATCATCTTTGAACATTACATAGGCTTTCGCGCCGAAACGGACTTTTCCTGCTATAGGGTCACATAATCTTTATCCAGGGACTTCGCACACATTGATAATCTGATCGGCCCGCAATCCGGCTATTTGCGCCGCCCGGACTCCAGGATACAATTGACCGACCTGCTGCGGCCGATGGGCATCGCTGCCGATCGCAAATCGCACCCCTTCAAGGGCCGCTGCTTTGATAAATCCAACGCTCGCGGCGCCGTGTTTGCTGTTAATCTCCAAAGCGGTGTCAGTCCTGGCGCAGGCTCGCGCCAACTCCGGAGTGTCAATACTAATCTTATGTCCGGGATGGGTGATAATATCAATTTCATTACGATACACCGCTTCAATTACAGCTTTGGTATTTTCATTCCGGGCTTTCTGCCGCCAACCCAAGGATATTCCGCTTAAAGCCAATCGTGCGGCATATTTAACGCCCTCCCCGTATAATTTGGGAAATACAGTCGGATGAAACCCGGCTAGAACCTGATCCAAGCGCCGCTGCAGGGTGAGGGGAATATCCAGGTCGCCGTCATAACTGATAATATTGGCCTCCACCCCGGATAAGATCTTTATCTCTGATAACGCCTGTTCCACCTGTTTAGTTTCCACCATAATCTTTTCAAAAGTAGTTAGATTTGTTAAGCTCCAATGGCCCCAATTAGCCGGCCCGTGATCAGCAATGCCCAAGATGTCCAAACCCGCTTTAAGGGCGGACCGGGCATTATCTTCAATGCTGCCGGCGGCCAAAGAATGCGAAGAATATTTGGTATGGGTATGGTAGTCGGCGGTAACTCTCCACATAGCGGCGTCTTCCTTAAATTATGTCGGCGGTAATCCCAAAAAGAAATCCCTGCTTTAAGTATTTTCCCGAATGCTTTTATAATATGAGTGGAAAATGGCTTCAAAATAATTTTAAAAAATCAAAGGAATTTCAAAGAAAATCAGCCAATTATTATTGAATCGGAATTAATATTAATTTTAAAAATCATTCTTGATTGCATTTAATATTTTCAAACGAGCTATTCGGGAGGTAGCATGAACAAAATCATTTTTAGATCCAAAATCGCGCTGCTATTGATATTAAGTTTGTGGTGTTTACTAATTTCGCCAACCCTGGCCGGCGCCGCTTCCATCAACTCGCTGATCGCCTCCAACGACACGAGCTACTTGGGAGTAAGCTTTAATTCTCTGACTAGAAATTTCATCCCGGATAATACCTGTTTAACTTTTCGCAATATCGGCGTGGAATCCGCCGATCGGATCAACGCGTCTTCCTACTATTGCTTTGTCGATTCCCGCCGGGCATTGGAAGATAAATTTATGTACAACTTCACCTCCGTCGTCGGGGTCACGGTGGGCAGTACCGCTCTTTCCAAAGTGACCGCGGCCATCGTCAACGACACGGTCTTTTCCACCGACAAAATCACCTTGATCGCTTACTGGAAACAAGAAGAGAAAAAACTGTTTTCCGCCGACTTACCCGTGATGAGCAACGAAGCGTTAGCCGTCCTCAAAGATAATTCCCGCGCCTTTTTTAAGACTTATGGCGATAAATACGTCAGCGGAGTGAGCATCGGCAAAATATTGTATCTCGTCTATCAGGCGGATATCGCCAATCTCAGCTCTTATAGCGCCCGGACCAAAAAGCCTCTCAAAGAGGCGATGGAATTAAACTTGAAAAAAATCCTGGGCGCCAAATTAACCGTTGCGGAAACTGACTTTATGACCACACAATTAGCAAAGGTCACGACGCATATTTATACTTACGGCAATAATGTCGACCCGTTTGTCGGTCCTTATACGGCGGATGATTTTCAAGACGTGGTCAAAAAAATTAGCAATGAGGGGACTTCCGGGGTGATCTCCAGAGAGTTGCGCGACTATAGCGCCATTATCAACCGGAGTAATAACTATTTCAGAAATATCGCCGATCATCGGGCAATGTCCAAAATATGGAATGCGCATTTAACCAACCTCCAATTTATCTTGGCCAACCCACGGATCAGCTTCAATTTGAGTTCCGATTGCCGCACCAAAATTAGGGAAGTCAATGCGCACCTCGATTTGGTCAATTCGTTGGCCGGCGAAGCCCGCTTGCCCAACTCCAAAGAACAGGAGGCCTTAGAAACCTTATATAAAAAATATATTGTCGAAATGCAAATTATGCCGCGCACCTACTACCTACCGATTATCAAAGGCACCACGAAGATTGACTTACGCCAAATCAACGATGTCGATACGATTAAAATCATTTATTATCATCCGCCCAAAAATCTGATCTGGTATTTGTTTTTACGGAAAACGCATGTCGGATTACTAATGCTCGACCAAAACGGCAACTGGTCGATGGTGAATTCGAGGCCGATTGGGGAAAGCAAAACCATTACTTTGTATGAGGGAATTAAATTCTGCGACCAATTACAGCTTACCTTTTCCAATACCCGCATCAATACTAAAAAAATTAAAGTCTTAGTCTCCTTTACCGAAAAAATTGACGATGTAATCTGGGTCTACCTGCGCAGTCAGCTTAAAAAATAACCGTATTTTCAGTAAAAAATAGGGCCGCAAGGCCCTATCCAATTTTATTCTTCCTTTTGTCGGCGTAGCGTTCCAGCGCCAGTTGAATCAGGCGGTCGATCAACTCCACATACCCGATGCCGGTCGCTTCCCACAGTTTGGGGTACATACTGATACGTGTAAAGCCCGGCAAGGTATTAATCTCGTTGACATAAATCCGGTTGGCCGCCGGATCGACGAAAAAATCCACCCGCGCCAGGCCGCTACAGTCTACCGCCTTAAAGGCCCGCACCGCCAAATCCTGTATCCTTTGGACCAACTCCGGCGCCAATTCGGCCGGAATGATCAGTTTGGAATCACTCAACACATACTTCGCTTCATAATCATAAAATTCCGTGCATGGGATGATTTCTCCCGGCGCCGAGGCCTGCGGCTCGTCATTGCCCAATACGGCGCACTCGATTTCACGCCCCGCCAGCAACTGCTCCACGACAGTTTTCCGGTCGAATTCCGCCGCCAAAAGCAAGGCTTTTTGTAAAGAACTCCGGTCATGGGCCTTGGAAATCCCGACACTGGAACCCAAATTGGCCGGTTTGACGAAACAAGGATAACCCAACTCGCGTTCAATCTCGTCCGCCACCCGGGCGAAATGCGCCAGTTCCTTACGGAGGTAGACCAGATAGGCTCCCACCGGCAATCCTTTTTGTTGAAAGACCGCTTTCATCATCGCCTTATCCATTCCCACCGCCGAAGCCAGGACTCCTCCGCCGACATAAGGGATATCCATTACTTCCAACAAACCCTGAATAGTGCCGTCCTCGCCAAACGGGCCGTGCATCACCGGAAAAATTACATCCAGAGTCTCCCGTAAGCTTGACAACATCCGGCCTTCCCGGTTTTCCAAAGCCAACGTCGTGACGCTGCCGGCGCCGGAGCCGTCCGCTAATCTCCTGACCTGCAAATCCTCACTCGCCACCAGCGGCTGGGGCGACTGGCCGGGAAACCACCGGCCGTCTTTGCTGATCCCGATTGGGTAAACTTCATATTTATCTTTATCGATCGCAGCTATTACCGAATTGGCCGATAACACCGAGACTTCGTGTTCGCTGGAACGACCGCCGTAAAGCAATCCCACTCTCAACTTCGCCATCAATATTCCTCCGCGTTTATAAAAAAAATAAACTATCGCCACATAGTTCTCGATCAAAATAGCCATTCCTTCCCAATTTAACAGCTTTTTTATTAATTTTTTCATTCGGTTTTCAACTCATGCCGGATTGCCCGATACTCTTCCAGACTGATCTCACCTTTGACCAAACGTTGTTTCGCCATAAACAACAACGACTGGTTGTCCTGGTCGCCGCCATTCCGATTCAACCGCCGCCGGCGCCGGCGGACTCCCCAATAACCCAGCAAAGTCAGTAAAGGATAGAGTAACCCCCGTTTATAAGGCCATGGAGCATAAAATAACCATTCCCAAAGCTTCCAGCTCAGGGAAGGCAGGAAAAAAAAGATGGTAGCAAAGCTTCCTACAAAGACCGGCTTTTCCCATTGCATTTGATAATCCACCATTTCATCAAGAAGTATCCTCTAATTTTCACCCTAAGCCTGCTTTTAATATATTCAAGTTGAGGGACAGTATGACAGAGCCTGCTAATATTCTTCCCGGGATAACCTAATTATAAACAAAAAAAATAAATTTTGGCAATTCCAGGCGTCACCACCAAAATCAGGCGTTACTTTTGCCTATTTTCACGCTAACTGAAAGTCCGTGGCCATAATTATTCCTTTCGCCTGGAACCCAACGAATCAGCACTTAATAATGCGGCATACGCGTTATTTCTACCGCAATTATGTTAATTCCTTTTTTTACAAGAGTTCATCTTAATCCCATCATGCCTTTTGAAAATTAATTTTCACCAGCAAATTAATGAAAACATTGCTCAAGAATCTGGGTAAAGGAAGTAGTTTTCAGGGTAGTCACGCGTTTCACAGTGCAACAACTACTTGGCCTTTCGACTGGTATTGATTTTATCTTGATATTTATCTATAATTAACAAGGACGGAGGAGAACTTATGGGCAATAAAAAACTAAAAACGGTCCTATTTGTCGGTCTACCGCTAATCATTTTGGCGACCCTCGGCTATTGGGCCGCGGCCAATCGCCGGCGGACTCTCACCAAGACCGAATTTTGCCTGGGGACGATGGTCGAGATCACCGCCACCGGTAAAGCGCCCGAAAAAGCGGTGCGCGCCGCCTTTGACGCCATCCGACATATTGAAAGCCTTGCCAGTTCCCATCTGGGTTCGGATATCAACCGGATTAATCAGGCGGCCGGGATCAAAGCGGTCAAGACGGCGCCGGAAACCATCGCCATTCTCAAACTGATTCAAGACTACCAGCCCCTAATATCCGGGGCTTTTGACCCGACCGTCGCCCCGCTGGTGGACCTGTGGGGCTTTGGCTATGAAGCCGAACCCCGTCTCCCCAAGCCAGACCAAATCCAACGATTACTGCCGCTGGTCGACTGGAAGCAGGTCCGGATCAACCCGGCCGCCGGGACGGTCTTTTTGGCCAAACCCGAAATGAAGCTTGATTTGGGAGGCGTCGCCAAAGGTTACGCCATTGATCAGGCTTATCAAAGTCTGCGCCGGGCCGGAATTGCGTCCGCCTTGATTAATGGCGGTAACAGCAGCATTCGTGTGATTGGAGCCCGTCATGACCGTAAACCATGGCAAATCGGGATCGGTCATCCCCGCCGGACGGAAGAGTTACTGGGCCAACTGACCTTGCCGCATGACTCCGCCCTCGGCACCTCGGCCGATACTCAAAATTATTTCATCCACAGCGGTCAACGCTATTCGCATCTCCTCAATCCCCGGACCGGTTATCCCTCCCGGGATAAAATCCTGGTGGCGCTCACCGCCCCCACCGCTGCCGAAGCCGATTTATTATCCACGGCTTGTTTTATTTTACCGCTGGCCAAAATCCGGCAGTTGATCGCCAAACGTCCCGGCCTGAAAATAATCATCGTCGACCAAAAGCAACGGGTCCGAAACCTGAACAATCCCAATTTCCACCCTATAACGGAGGCTGAAAACTAATTAACTTCCCGGAATCCGTTTTTAACCCACTTATATTCCATTTCAATATTCACGGCGGTATATGGCAACCTGATATTGCGGCCATTGATAAAAGCCTTGTTTTGTCCCATAAACGTCCCGATTATAACCCAATTTTCCGGTTTCATCCCGGCCGAACCGCCGGACGGCTTCGGAGTATATTTAAAAACATTAATTACCAGGTCAATACTATTGTCACCAATGGCGACCACCAGCTCCGACAGCCCATCGCTGTCAAAATCATATTCACCGGCCTGGACATAATAATGTTTGTTCAACCGACCGTTTACTTCAAAAGCTTCCGCTTTGCCCGGATTAACCTGCAACGGGATTTGATAAGCGTCGCCGCTTAATGTAAAACGCAAATGTTCCTCTTCATCAAGGTTGATGGCTAAACCGGTCGGCCAACCCGGTACGGCGGCTGCGTTCAATTCCAAAAATACTTCTTCCCGGTCAAATTTACCCCAGATGACGGAATTTTTGGTTCCCTGGATCAAAAAGTCTTCAATCTTGATATTTTTCTGTTTTTCGCGCCGATGCAGGCGTTTTTGGAGTTCTGTGAAGTTATTGATCCGAACCACCCGCCACCCGGAATCTCCCCGCTTTAATTTTAGTTCCAAAACCAGCAAATTGCTCTTCGTCACGCTTGACTTGAAGCCGGCGACAGCGGTCCGGCCGCTTTCCTTAATATAGGATAACTTTTGAAACTGTTTGAGCGCTTCTCCGGTTAAAAGGACCTGTTCCAAAACAAACCGGGCCGTTTTGGAAAGTCCGGCCGGGGCGAGGTTGTTTAATTGCCCGGTCTTCACATAGTCGCGCAGTTGTTTCGCCAGCACCGGCATCAGCTCCTCCCAAAGATCCTCTTTCACAGCCGGATCGGGTTGCTTAGTCAGGCCGGCGAAATAGTCGTCCACAATTCCTTGGGCGATACTGTTGAAATCAACCCAGCGCTCAACATCGTCAAGATCTTTATTCAAAATGGCCGTCCCGATTTGCTTCAGGTAATAGTGCGGTTTGCCGATGATATCAAAATAAATTTTACCGACCAACACCCCCAAAATGAGTAATAACAAGACCACTGCGGTCAAAAATTTTTTCATGGCGCCCCCCTTGCAATTTTGTGAACATTAAATTGGGCAAAAATATTTTCTTCGCTAAAATTAACATTATTTTCCTTAATTTACTAAATATTCGGCGCTAATTTTAAAATTCCTATGGGGCAAACAATTTTTATCGTCTTTTAACTAAAAATTCCTATCCAGCTACACCAGTGATTTTTATCCCTCATCTGTCCTTTCCGATTTTACAAGTAAAGCGGTATTATGTTATAATCTACTAGTATCTCAAATTAAAGCAACTAATTAAAACCAAACAGGAGAACCATATGCCCGGTAACAACAATACCTATCGTACCATTTCCCATTGGAACCATTTTCGGCTCAGCTTGATTTGGGAAGGAATTTTAGTTGGGATTTTTTCAGGTTTAATAGTGGTGTTTTATCGTCTTAGCTTGGAAAAGCTTGCCATGATCGCCGCCACATTTTATACGGCGGTAACGCAGAACTACCGTCTGATCCCGATATGGATAGCAATCCTGGTGGGGATAGCCGCCATCGTGACTTACATTGTCAAGCGCGAACCCATGACTAAAGGCAGCGGCATCCCCCAAGTGGAAGGAGTGCTGTTACGTCAGTTAAAGATGAACTGGTTGAAAGTGATCCTCGGTAAATTCTTCGGAGGCTGTCTCGCCATCGGGGCCGGGCTCTCCCTGGGCCGGGAAGGACCTTCAATCCAACTGGGAGCCGTCACCGGAGAAGGAATATGCAAACTACTGAAACGTCCCAAAATTGAGCTGAAGTATCTGCTTACCGGTGGCGCCAGCGCAGGATTGGCCGCCGCTTTCAGCGCCCCTCTGGCGGGGGTGATGTTCGCCTTGGAGGAAGTACATAAAAATTTTGCGCCGTTAGTGCTGTTAACCTCCATGTCGGCAGCTTTAACCGCCGATTTGATCACCAAAAAATTTTTTGGCATGAAAGCGATACTTGGTTTTCATCTTGTAACCGATATTCCGCTGAATTACTACTTATTTTTAATATTTTTGGGCGTGATTTTGGGAGGAACCGGGGCCTTGTTTAATTGGGCCTTACTGAAAACCCAAGATCTTTATGCCGCAATCAAAGTCCCCAACTTCTGGAAAATGTTAATTCCGTTTGGAATCGCCGGAATACTCCGCGCCACCGCTCCGCAGGTATTAGGCGGCGGCCACGAACTAATTATGTCGTTAACCGATAATAGCTTTATCTTA
>JASFQO010000060.1:0-8561 GCA_050115405.1 Bacillota bacterium | reverse complement strand
CGATACCCGCGCAACACTCAATACGGGTGGCTGACTAAGCCTTACCCGGCAAGGACTTTCACCTTGTCAGAAATGCCAAGCTTGCTTGGCGTACGCTATCAATTTATTACTTAAAAATCACCTTTAGCCGGTTTCCCGGTACCCGAGAGTCGGCGTTATCACCCAGACGCGCCGATGGATTTTGCCGGTTTGGCTGAGCTTAAAATTTCGACATTCGCGTCGTCAAAAGTCGTGCAGTGCATGAAACGACCGAGGGAGGAGCGCAGATAATACTCGCTGTATATCGAGCACCGCAGCGACCGAGTGACGCAGCAATGTGCGGCTTTTCACGGCGCATCAGCCAATCCGGCAAGTCTCCACACCTATCCTTGAATAGACACGGGGTTTCTGCAGTGGAATCAAATTTAAAAATAATTTCTTAAACCCCATTTAAGTCACTCTTGCTTAGCAGTATCTTTACTATTTTCTTTATAGTACACAAATTTGCGCATCCCAATCAATTGCGTTTCTTCCCATCCCATCCTGGCGTAAAACCGTAAAGCGGGGGTGTTGGCATGGTCACACAATAGTTGGACCCGGGTCGCCCCTTGCTCAAAACACCAATCTTCCATAGCATGCAACAATTGACGGCCGATCCCGCCCCCCCGGTAATTCTCATCCAAAATCAAATCCTCGATCCAACCCGACAAAGCTCCCTCCGCGGTTGAAACTACCAGTTGCGCGGTACACATCCCCACAATCCGTCCGTCAACCTCTGCCACGCTGATCCGGCCGCGTTGCCCGTCCGCCAGTATCAATTCCAAACCTCGTTGCTGTTTTTCCGGGTCCGGAGTAAAATCAGCTTCAATGTTAAATAACATTGACAACAATCCCGCCAAAGACGGTAGATCCCCAGCCTCAGCATTACGGATTACAAACGGCGCTTCCATTTTAAACCAACTCCCCTCTTCTCAAGGTAACCACTGTGGCTCCCAGGCCCCCCTCGTTCTGGGCGGCAAAGGCGACGGATTGCACTGCCGGATGGTCTTTCAAATACTTCTGGACCGCCTGCCGCAAAACGCCGGTACCTTTGCCGTGAATTACTCGAAAACCGGGAATTCCGGCTAATATCGCCTGGTCCAGGTATTTTTCCAATTGGTAGAGAGCCTCATCTACATTCAAACCCCGCAAACTGATTTCCGTCACAATCCGGGTCGCCGTTTCCAACCCGGAAACCCCGGTTTTACGCAACGACGCCGGAGTTTTTATTTTGGGTTCATCCACCGGCTCCAGCTCATTGAAGTTCAAGTTCACTTTTAAAATCCCCAATTGCACCATTACATTGTCCGGATTAACTTCAAGAACGGTCCCGATCTGATTGAGCGCCAGCGCCCGGACCCGGTCCCCGATTTTCAGCGATTCCGCCTTAACTGTCTGCCGCGGGTTCAATTGGACCGGTGTTTCCGCCATTTGCTCCAGGTTGGCGTTAATCCGTTTCCGGGCCTCATTAACGATGGTATTGACTTTTGCCGGAGGCGCTTCACGAATCTGTCGTAAAAGATTTTCACTGTCCCGTCTGGTTTCCAAAAGCACCTCCCGGGCTTCGGCTTTTGCCTGGCGCAACAGGGCTTCTTTTTGCTCTTTCAGTTTTGCCAATTCCGTTTCATAACGATTTTTTAACTTTTCCCCCGCAAACCGGGCGGTTTCGCCGCTTAGCCGGTCCTCGCGGGCTTTACGCCGGTCCGTCTCGATCTCTTTTAAAATTTCTTCAACTTTGGCGCTGTCGGCGGAGATAAATTCCCGGGCGGCCTCGATTAACCGGGGCGCAATCCCTAATTTCAAGGCGATTTCAAACGCCTGACTGCTCCCGGGCAGCCCGATCATCAAATGGTAAGTAGGGCGTAAAGTTTCAATATCAAATTCGACGGAAGCGTTTTCAATGCCGGGCGTGTTATAAGCAAAGGCCTTTAACTCGCTATAATGAGTGGTGGCAACTGTCCGTACTCCCAAATGGTGCAGATGGGTTAAGATGCTCATCGCCAGGGCCGCCCCTTCGGATGGGTCGGTGCCGGCACCCAATTCATCCAAAAGGACCAAGCTTTCCGGCCCTCGGACCGCATCCATAATTTTGACAATTTGGGTCAAATGCGCCGAAAAAGTGGACAGGCTCTGTTCAATGCTTTGCTCGTCGCCAATATCGCAGCAGATTTCCTGAAACAGAGCGATGCTTGAACCGGAGGCGGCCGGGATGTGCAGTCCGGCCTGGGCCATCAGCGTCAACAGACCGACGGTTTTTAAAGTAACCGTCTTCCCGCCGGTATTGGGTCCGGTGATGACCATGATATCGAAGTTTTGCCCCAAATTGAGACTAATCGGCACTACTTTGCCGCTAATCAAGGGATGCCGGGCGCTTTTTAAGACGACTGTCCCTTGAGTATTCAACTCCGGTTCGGTGGCGGCGGTTTCCAGGCTATACCGGGCTTTGGCGAAAGCCAGGTCTAAGCGGGCTAAAATCGTGACCGCCATTTGCAGACTGTCTTTAATCGCCCGAATTTTGCCGGAAAGTTCCGCTAAAATCCGGCCGACTTCTTCCGCTTCCTCAGATTCAATGAGCGAAAGCTGATTGGAGAGTTCCACCACGGCCAGCGGTTCCACAAAAATAGTCGCGCCGCTCGCGGAATAGTCATGGACAATCCCCGGAAACAAATTCCGG
Organism: Bacillota bacterium; assembly: GCA_050115405.1. GTDB lineage: Bacteria > Bacillota > UBA4882 > UBA8346 > UBA8346 > DATCLA01. The sequence continues at coordinate 5,869 of JASFQO010000060.1, read as the reverse complement.
AATTCTTGTTTGACCGGGATCACATAACGTTCATTACGCAGCGTGACCAGTAAGTCTTGTAAATATTTGGCATTATCGCCGTTATGGATAATCGAATCGAGCTTTTCCCGGATCCGGTTTTGATGGGTTTTGATTTGCGAACGCAACGAATGCAGTTTGGGACTGGCGCTATCCAAAATTTCACCCTTCGGTCCGAGACACCGTTCCAATTCCCGTTCCAAACCCGGAAAAGCGGCAAGATTGCGGCCCCACTCCACCACCAGGGCGTCCTGCCAGGTCTGTTGCGCTAAAAATTCCTTCATTAACCGGGAAGCCCGGAGCGTCGCGCCGATTTCCAATAACTCCGCCGGGGCGAGGACTCCTCCAATGGCGGCCCGTTGCGCCGCTTCACGGATATCAAAAATTCCTCCCAGCGGAATCCGGTCGTTTTCAATATATAAACGTACGGCTTCAGTGGTAATGCGCTGCGCTTCGCGGACCTGGGAGAGCGTACCGAACGGCTTTAAATCCCGGACCATTTCCTTACCATACCGTGAAGCGGCAAATGTTTCCACTTTGGCGACAATTTTATCAAATTCTAAAATTTTGAGGGTCCGTTCGTTCACGAAAAGTAATCCTTCTTTCTTGGTCCGTCAGGACCGTTTTACCGACTTTATTCTGTGCTTAAAGCGTAAATTCCTTCCAAAATACAAAATGGGCGAGAGTAAACTCCCACCCAGGGTGAAAATTGTCGTTAGACAATTTATACTCAAGAGTTTTGTGCCGCAGCGCAGGCATGGACTTCATGATACCGACATCGCCTTCATCTTTGACGCCAATGCTTCCTTCCATACTTCATCCATGGTTTCCACCAAGCGAATCTTTACTTTGTTGCCAATAGCCGCCGGAATTTCCTCCAGATCCTTCTCGTTCTCCTTCGGCACCAGAATTTGCTTGATTCCCGCCCTATGCGCGGCCAGGACTTTCTCCTTTAAACCGCCGATCGGTAATACCCGGCCTCGTAAAGTAATCTCTCCGGTCATCGCCAGATCTTTCCGTACCGGTTGATTGGTCAGCGCGGAGATCATCGCCGTCGCCATGGTGATGCCGGCCGAAGGTCCGTCTTTGGGAATCGCGCCTTCGGGAACATGAATGTGAATATCGTATTGTTCAAAAGCAGCAGCATCAATTCCAAAAATTGGCGCTCGGGAACGAATATGACTGAAAGCGGTTTGGGCCGATTCCCGCATCACTTCCCCCAATTTTCCGGTCAAGATTAATTGGCCTTTTCCTTTTACCAAAGTAACCTCAATAAATAAAATCTCACCGCCCAACTCCGTCCAGGCGAGGCCGGTCGCCAGCCCGACTTGGTCTTCGGTCACGGCAATCCCATGCCGGTATTTGGGAATGCCGAGAAATTTCTGCAAATTAGTTTTACTGACGCGAACCGTCTTTTTCGAGGTCTGCACCAATTGCCGGGCTGATTTGCGGCATACGGTCGCCAACTGCCGTTCCAGATTGCGTACTCCGGACTCGCGGGTATAACTGCTGATAATTTGGCGCAAGACTAATTCCGACAGGAACAGGTTTTCGGCGGTCAGGCCATGTTCCTTCAATTGTTTGGGCAACAAATGCCGTTTGCTGATCTCTAATTTTTCCTCTTCCGTATACCCGGAAATGTTGATTATTTCCATCCGGTCCAGCAATGGCCGGGGAATACCGTGATAGGTATTGGCCGTGGTTATAAACATCACTTTGGAAAAATCAAACACAAACTCCAGGTAATGGTCGTTGAAATTACAATTCTGTTCCGGATCCAATACTTCCAACAATGCCGAAGCAGGATCACCGCGAAAATCCGTACTCATTTTATCGATTTCATCCAATAAAATCACCGGATTTTTAGAACCGGCCTGTTTCATAATTTGAATCAACTTGCCGGGCATGGCTCCGACATAGGTGCGGCGATGGCCGCGAATCTCCGCCTCATCGCGGACTCCGCCCAGGGAAAACCGGACGAAATTACGGTTCAACGCCCGGGCAATCGACCGCGCCAGTGAAGTCTTACCGACTCCCGGCGGGCCAATTAAGCACAAAATCGGGCCTTTCAATTGCTTGGTCAATTGACAGACGGCCAAATACTCCAAAATTCGCTCTTTTACTTTTTCCAACCCATAATGGTCCGCATTTAAGATCGCTTCGGCCGCGGCGACATCCAACCGGTCTTCCGTTTTCTTATTCCACGGTAAAGCAATGATCCAATCAAGATAATTACGGACTACCACCGCTTCCGCAGCCAATGGCGGCATTTTGGCCAGGCGGTCGATTTCTTTATGGGCTTTGTCGCGGACCTCAGCCGGAAGTTCCAACTCCTTCACTATGGACTTAAACTCTGCAACTTCAGCCGTACGTTCGTCGGCTTCGCCCAACTCCTTTTGAATCGCTTTAATCTGTTCCCGCAGGTAATATTCCTTTTGGGTTTTTTCCATTTGTTTGCGGATCCGGATTTGAATCTTCCGTTCCAACTCCATAATCTCAATTTCTTTCAACAAAAATCCGCAGAGAATTTCCAGGCGATTTCTTAAGGAGATTGCTTCTAAAAGTTTCTGTTTCTCCTCAACTTTAAAGTTCAAATGCGCGGCGATGATATCCGCCAATCGGCCCGGATCCTCGATATTACTGACTGAATTCAGCACTTCCGGCGAGATTTTCTTACTTAACTTGATATACTGTTCAAACTGAAATAAGGTGGTCCGGATCAAAGCTTCGGATTCGTTATTGAGAGCTTCGGTTTCGAGTATTGGTTCCACCATCACTTGATAATGCGGTTCCGTTCGGAGATAATTGACTACCTTGACGCGACGCAAGCCTTCCACCAAAACGCGCAGAGTGCCGTCGGGCATTTTTAGCAATTGTTTGATCTCCACCATTGTCCCGACTTGATAAATATCGGCTTCATCCGGTTCGTTAACTTTGGCGACACGTTGAGCTGCCAACACAATCAGCCGTTCATTAACCATCGCTTCTTCCAAGGCGCTGATCGATTTATCCCGGCCTACGTCGAGGGGCACAACCATATATGGAAAGATAATCATGCCACGTAACGGCAATAACGGAAGTATCTCCTTAAACGGCGCAACGTCCCGTTCCCGTCCTTCGGTATTGTTCAAGATTACACCCCCTATTTTAGCAAATTTCAGTTTACGCGAAACGAGCCTTTTGAATTATAAAACGATATATAAAGATTCGCGAATCAAAAAACATTTCCTTCGAGCAAATATTGGATTGCTGCTTAGCGTGGAAAAATGGGTTCTCCCATTTTACCATCAACCTTTGTGCCTGCTAACGAAGCGCAGGCATGTTGGTTAAGATAACGCTTCCTGCAAAGTTTCCCATTTTTCATAAAGCGTCTCCAACCGCTGCTCCAAAGCGGTCATTTCGTTACTCAGTTCCCAACTTTTTTGATAATCGGAATGCACCTCCGGAGCTTTTAAAAGTTCCCGGATTGCTTCCAGTCTTTTTTCCGCCCTCTCGATTTCCGTCTCCGTATCCGCCAAATCCTTTTGCGTCTTCCGCAACTGGCGTTGCCTTTCTTTAGCTAACTCGCGCTGGACTTTAGTTTGGGGCTTTGGTTTGGGGACAACCGCCGGGTCCGGTGGCGACGCCGTAAAATCAAGATACTCCTGATAACTGCCGAATTCATGAATTTGACCGTTAATTAAAGCCAAATAACGCCGGACTATTTTATTTAAAAAATAACGGTCATGGGAAACTGCCAGGACTGTCCCCTCATAAGCGGTTAAAGCCGCTTCAATGACTTCAATCGATTGTAAATCAAGATGATTGGTCGGTTCGTCCATAATTAAAAAATTCGCCGGCGACAGCATCAGTTTCAAAAGTCCCAAACGCCGTCGCTCTCCGCCGCTCAAGGCCTTCATCGGTTTAAAGACATCATCGCCGCTAAACAAAAAGCGGCCCAACAGTGTCCGGGCTTCGGTATTATCCAAATCCGCTACGGTCATAATCTGGCTAAACGGCGTCCCTTCCAGGTCGTCGTCGGAACTTAATTGGGAAAAATAGCCGGGATAAACTTCGTAACCGAAGCGAACCGACCCTTCGTCGGGCGCTTCCAATTCCAATAAGATCTTTAGCAAAGTAGTTTTGCCGACTCCGTTGGGGCCGATCAAACCCACTTTTTCGCCGGCGCCCAGTTTAAAATGAACCCCTTTTAAAAGCGGTTTGCTCCCAAAAGTCTTGGCGATATTTTCCGCTTCCAATACGAGTTGACCGCTATTGGCGACTGTCTTCAATTCCATCTTCATTTTTTTGGTATCCGGCGGAGGTTTGGCGATCCGGGGTTCTTTCTCAAGCCGTTTAGCAATGCTTTTGGCTTGACGCTTGCTTTTCTCCGTGGCGCGGGCTTCCCGGACCAACTTTTCCAGGCGGGTGATGCGTTGCTCCTGTTTTAAATAAGCTTTCCAAACAGCATCGTATTGCTCCGCCTTTGCCTGGCGGTAGGCGGTGTAATTGCCCCGGAAACGGGACGCCTGTCCCGCTTCGATTTCAAAAAAACCGCTCGCCACTTGATCCAAAAAATAACGATCATGCGAAATCACTAAAACCGCGCCCCGGTATGCCACGAGATAACGTTCCAACCATTCAATCGCCGCCAAATCAAGATAGTTGGTCGGTTCATCCAAAAACAAAAGGTCGTTGTCGGTAAGCAAGATCCGGGCCAGCGCCAGTCTGGTCCGTTCCCCGCCGCTCAAGCTATAGGGCGAGTCGTCCCAGCGTTCCTTGGGAAAGCCCAACCCTCGTAAAACCCCTTGAATCCGCCCTTCAATCCGATAACCGCCCTGCAGTTCAAATTGCTCATTTAAATGAGTGAATTCCGCAATCAACCGTTCCAGTTGCCGACCACCGACCCCCGGCTCATTAAGGCGGGTTTGCAATTCCGCCATCCGTTCCTGCATGCGTTCCAATTCCCGGAACACCAACCGCAACTCCGCAAAAAGCGTCGTCCCTTGAAAAACCGGTTCCTGTTGCAAATAACCGGCCCGGCAATTTTGGGTCCAATGGATCTCGCCCCGGTCGTAGTCGGTAAATCCGGTTAAAATGTTAATCAAGGTTGTCTTGCCGCAGCCGTTTTTGCCAATCAGTCCCCATTTCTCCCCAAAGTTAATCTCCAGGTTCAGATCGGTGAAAATGGCGTCGCTGCCATAAAATTTGGTCAAATGGTTAACTTGTAATAAAGCCATTACGGTCTTCTCCAAAACAATTTTATTTCACAATTCCCATCCGGTTGAGCGGCCAAAAACGCCACCAGGCCTTGCCTTTGATATTCTCGACCGGTAGCGGTCCCCAATAACGGCTGTCCTGGCTGTTATTACGGTTATCACCCATCATAAACAGATTGCCGTCCGGGATAATATATGGGCCAAAGTCGGCTAACGGCGCCCGATCCGGCGAAATATAAGGTTCTGGCAAAGGATTGTTGTTAATATAAACCACCCCTTTACAAATGGTGATGGTTTCACCCGGCAGACCAATGACCCGTTTGACGAAATCTTCCTTGACGCCTAGTCGCGCCGGGGGTTTAAAGATAATGATGTCATAACGTTGCGGCTGGTGAAACCAATAAGCGGTTTTGTTGGAAAGAAACCGGTCCTGGACCTCAATGGTCGGCACCATCGAGGGTGAAGGCACATAACGCGCCTCCAAAAAAAGCCAATGGATGATTAAAAACAACACTACTGCCGGAACCACGACTTCAACGACATCGCGTCCGAACTTTTTTAAAGTATAGCCTGCTTGCCGCCTGCCGGATTGATTCGGATTCGGTCGCCCATTTTGATGTGCTGCTGTTTTTACTGCGTTAGGTTGCTTTTTG
>JASFQO010000059.1:0-8575 GCA_050115405.1 Bacillota bacterium | reverse complement strand
TTTGATTGGCGCTTTTATCATTACGATAATTCGGAATGGACTAAACATTCTGGGCATTGCCTCCGACATGCAAACCGTCATCATCGGACTCGTCATTGTCTTTGCGGTTTATATCGACGTGCTCCGTCGCCGGAAGCAGCAATAAAAGTAGGGAAGTCAGTGAAAGAAAAGAGGAATAGGCGATGAGTGAAGAAAAAGGTTGTCGAAATAGTTTCGCGGTCTTGCATTACGGAATGGTCGGCGGCGGTCCGGGTTCTTTTGTTGGGGATGTTCACCGTAAGGCCGTTAACTTCGATGGTCAAGCCATTTTAACAGCCGGATGTTTCTCACAAAGTTACGCGAAGACTTTAAAAACCGGTGAAGTTTTAAAGCTTGATCCGGCCCGCCTTTACCGGGACTTTGCCGAAATGGCCCGGAAAGAGGCCGCCCGGGCTGATCCAATTGATTTTGTAGTCATTGTGACGCCTAACTATGCCCACTATGAAATTGTCAAGGCGTTTTTGGAAAACGGGATTCATGTTGTCTGTGATAAACCGTTGGCCGTTACTGTCGCTGAAGCGGAAGAACTTGCCGGCGTGGCAAGGGATCATGACTTGCTTTTTTGTGTATCTTATGTCTATTCCGGATATGCAATGGTCAAGCAGGCCCGCGAGATGGTCGGACGGGGCGATCTCGGCGAGATTCAAATGGTGATGGCGGAATATCCCGGAGATTGGTTGAGCCAAGCGATCGCCAAAGATGGCGCGGAATCGATCTGGCGGACCGACCCGAAGTATGCCGGGGTATCCAACTGTGTCGCTGATATCGGCAGTCATATTGAGAATACCGTTTCTTATCTTACGGGGCTGCGGCTCAAATCCCTCTGCGCCAAACTCGACGCTTTCGGGGCCAATCAGGTTCTCGACACCAACGCCATGATCTTGGTCAGTTATACGAATGGCGCCAGCGGCGTTTATTGGTGTTCGGAAGTGGCAATCGGGCATGATAACGATTTGAAAGTCCGGATTTTCGGGACCAAAGGGTCGCTGGAATGGTGCCAGGGAAGTCCGGACCGCTTGAAAGTGGCTTTTTTGGGTCAACCCGTCCGGATCTTCTCCAAGGGCGCCGACTATCTTTACCCGTCGGCAATAAAGCGGGCGCGGGTCCCGGCTGGTCATCCCGAAGGTTATTATGAGGCGTTCGCCAATATTTATCAGGTTTTTATTCATGCTTTACAAAAAAAGAAAGCCGGTGAAAAACTTAAGGAGGAAGATTTGGATTTTCCCAATGTGGAAGCCGGTATCAATGGCGTCAAGTTTATTAACCGTTGCGTGGAAAGTTCCCGGCAAGGCTCGGTTTGGGTGTCTTGGTAAGAAAAATATGATCCGAATAATAACCTTTTAAACGTTTACAAAGAATAGCGAGGTGTAATCATGAGCGCAAAACTACAATTGGGGCTTATCGGCGCCGGCCGGATCGGAAAATTGCATGCGAATAATATTACGCATCTGATTCCGGACGCGCAAATAAAAATCGTCGCCGATATTTTGGGGGACTCCATCAAGGACTGGGCAAATTCTTTGGAAATTCCCCGTGTCACCGCGGATTACCGGGAGGTCATCAATGATCCGGAAATCGGCGCGGCGTTAATCTGCTCGTCGACCGATACCCATGCGGATTTGATTGTTGCCGCCGCCCGGGCGGGCAAGCACATCTTTTGTGAAAAACCGGTCGATTTATCGGTCGCGAAGATCAAAACGGCATTACAGGCGGTAGAAGAGGCCGGAGTCAAGTTGCAAATCGGTTTCAACCGGAGGTTCGACCATAACCACCGCAGCGTCAAAGAGGCGATCCTGGCGGGAAAAGTCGGGGAACCGCAGCTGATTCAAATTACTTCCCGCGACCCGGGGCCGCCGCCGCTAGAGTATATCAAGGTTTCCGGCGGACTTTTTCTGGACATGACCATTCATGATTTTGACATGGCCCGTTTTCTGGCGGGAAGTGAAGTGACCGCAGTCTATGCGGCGGGCGGCGTTTTGGTCGACCCGGCGATTGGGGCGGCCGGGGATATCGATACGGCGATTATCACCCTTAAATTTGCCAATGGAGCCCTTGGCGTGATTAATAACAGCCGTCAGGCGGCTTATGGCTATGACCAGCGCGTCGAGGTTTTCGGCTCTAAAGGCAGCGCGATGGATCTGAACGACACTCCTTCCACGGCGATCCTCAGCACCGCTGCGGGAATTGTCGCTGAAAAGCCGCAGTATTTCTTCTTGGAAAGGTATAACGAGTCTTTTATTAATGAAATGAAAGCGTTTGTCGCTGCGGTTTTAACCGATCAGGCAACGCCGGTGGGCGGTGAGGACGGCTTGCAAGCGGTTTTGATTGCGCATGCGGCGCAGCAGTCCTTGACGGAAAACCGGCCGGTCGGGATTGCCGACGTAAGATAAACATAATTTAGAAAACAACAAGGGAGAGATGGCTATGAGATTATGTTTCAACGAGGCGACGACGCTGAAGAATTCCACTTTGGCGAAGGATCTGAAATTTTGTAAGCAATACGGTTATGACCTGATCGAAATCCGATTGGATAAATTACGCGACTATCTGCAGGAGCATACCGTTGCCGACCTGGCCGCCTTTTTCAAATCCAGCAAAATCAAACCTTATGCGTTTAATGCCCTGGAATTTATTACCTTCAGGGATGCCGCCGGTTTCCGGCAAATTAAGGCCGACTTAAAGTTCCTTTGCGAGACGGGCGAAGCGATTGGTTGTAAAAGAATTGTCGTCGTCCCGACTTTTGATATCGGGAATTATACCAAGACGCAGATCAAGGCGGAGTCGGTCCGGGTATTGAATGAATTGGCCGATTGCGCCGAGCAATATGGGGTGAAGTTGGCCTATGAATTTGTAGGATATCCGAATTGTTCGGTCAACACTTTCGGCCAGACTTACGAGATTATCAAGGCCGTCAATCGGGACAGCGTGGGAATGGTGCTGGACTGCTTCCATTTTCACGCCATGGGATCACGGCTTGCCGATCTGCGACAAGCCGATGCCGGGAAAATATTGATCTTCCATATTGACGACGCGGAAGACCTGCCGGTCGGCGCGCTCCGGGACGATAAACGGTTATGGCCCGGCGACGGCACCATTGATCTCGACGCCATCTTAAAGACCTTGAAGGAAATCGGGTATCACGAGATGGTCTCCGTGGAGCTGTTTCGGCCGGAATACTGGGATTGGGAGGCTGAAAAGGTCATCCGGGTCGGTAAGGAGAAGACCGTGGCGGTGGTGGGGAGATATTTTGACATCGGATGAAAAAAGGATGCGGTATAATTAAAATTAAGCAAAAAAACACAAAGTGGGGTCATTGACAAATTTATAGTTGGGATTTATAATTGTTTATAGTGGATTTAAAACGTTTACAAAACGATTTTAATATCAAGTTTTAGGAAGAGAGGGTATGACTAAATTTTTTTGTAAACGTTTAAAGTAACTTAATTTATAAGGAGGGCAATTAAGAATGGCAAAGATGAAAGGGGTTACCCTAGTGGCGGATTGGGCGCCAAAACCGGATTTTGTATTGGGACCGAAGGACATCGAGGGAGTTCAGACTTATTTGGGGAGCAAGGTCTGGAAAAACCCCCGGATTGAAATGCGGGAATTTGATATTCCGGAACCGGGAGACGAAGAAGTCTTGTTGGAAGTGAGAGCGTGCGGGATTTGCGGCAGTGATGTTCATATGGCGCAGCCGGACGAACAAGGCTACATTTTTTATCCCGGATTGACCGGTTTTCCGGCCATATTGGGGCATGAGCTTTCCGGAGTGGTTGTCAAGGCCGGCAAAAATGCCCGGAACAAACGGACCAATAAAGCTTTTGAAGCCGGTGAAGAAGTTACGGTGGAAGAAATGTTTTGGTGCGGCCAATGTAAACCGTGCGCCGACGGCTATCCGAATCAGTGCGAACAGTTGAATGAGATTGGTTTTAATATCAACGGCGCTTATACCAAGTACATTGTGGTTCCCTCCCGGGTGGTCTGGAGTCTGTACCCGCTCAAAAAGCGTTATAGCGGTAAAAAACTCTTTTTGGCCGGAAGTTTGGTTGAACCCACTTGCGTCGCCTACAACGCGGTGATTGAATGCGGCGGCGGCGTCCGTCCCGGCGATTTTGTGGTAATTTGCGGCGGCGGGCCGATTGGTCTGGCTGCCTGTGCCATCCTGAAACGTAACGGCGCCGCGAAGGTGATTTTGTCCGAAACCGTGAAAGAGCGTTCTGATTTAGGGTTAAAGATGGGCGCCGACTATGTGATCAATCCCGCCAAGGAAGATTTTACCGCCAAGGTCTTGGAGTTAACCGACGGCATGGGCGCCAATTTGTACCTGGAAGCCACCGGGCTGCCGGCAGTGGTCTATCCCGGTATTGAACAAGCGGTCTGGCAAGGCAAGACCATTGCGCCGACTATTGTGGTGGTGGCGCGGGCCGACGCCAAGATGCCGGTTACCGGCGAAGTGTTGCAGGTGAAAAAGGCCCGGATCGTCGGGGCGCAGGGTCATTCCGGCTACGGCACCTTCCCGCGGGTGATCGAGAGCATGGCGGCGGGAATGGATATGACACCGTTAATTACCAAGCAGATCAAGTTGGAAGAGGTTGCCGAGAATATTATCAACTTACGGACCAACCGCACCGACTGCAAGATTACCTATGTGGCGGAGTAAAGGTGTGAGGCTCGAGGCATAAGGCGCGAGTAAAATCAAATTCAAGCAATTTTGGATAATCAACGTCTACCCATAAGGAATGGTTTAATAATACCCATATTAAATGAAGGAGCAATGATTATGAGCGAAGAAGCGAAAGATAAGATTTGGCTGACTACCGATAATCCGGCGATTGTCTTCGAAGATAATACCGTGGGCCGGTTGAAGAAACAGATTTGGGACGCCTCCGAAGCGGAGATTGACCAAATATTGGCTGATTATGGCATTCCGTCCGAGTCGGAACTGGGCAAAGCCGGGAGCTATATTCAAAATACCCCGCGGCATCAGGTGATTGAAAATCGGCATCAAAACGATATCGTTTTTGTCCCGGTCGGCTGTACCGAGAACCATGGAGTTCACGCCAACAGCGGTTTGGATACCTTTATGGTTACCCAGATTTGCGAAGGCGTCCGCCGTTTTACGGCTAAACAAGGCAAGCCGGTCAACTTGGCCTTTCCGCCGTTGAATTACGGCGGCCATCCCTATCATCATTTGGGAATGCCGGGAACGGTCATTATGCCGGAGGAAGTAGTACGGGAAACCTTGATTTACACGATGATTGGACTATGGAACGACGGTTTCCGCAAACAAATCTATATTAACAACCACGGCCACCTCTGGATGCTGGGAGCGGCGGTCCAGGAAATGATGAAACGGTACCACCTGCCGGGCATCTTCCAAGTACTCGACTGGCACCGGGCGATCCGGGAATTTTTCTATCCGGTTGAACGGAAAGACAGCATGACGACCCATTTCGTCCACGCCGACGAGGCCGAGACTTCGGTAGCGTTGTTGATGTTTAACAAGATGGTGGATATGAGTGTGGTCGTTGACGCGGAAGGCAAAGGATATTTGCCGGACGGGCATTTTGACAAGTCGGTCGAGCCGTTCCACCGGCCGCACCGTTGGTCGGAAGGGGAAGGACACGCCGCGATTGAACGGGCCGCCACTCCGGCGGGCGTGGTCGGGAAACCGAGTCGGGCCACCGCTCAAAAGGCAAAACGGCCGATCGCCGCGATTTTAAAATATCTGACATTGTGCAACGACCAGATTTTAGAGGCGTTCCCCGCCGGCAAAGTGCCGCCGGTCGAGGAGACTACCTTGCGGACCGCGAAAGAGATGGAGCCGTTCTTGAAAGAGCCGCTGAGCGAAGGCTGGAAGTCCGTCTATGAGCTGCCCCGGATTGGGTTTTAGCCTTAATTACTGATTAAGGATGTGTGACGGAAGCAAGGGAAGGAAGATGTTACATTTTTTCCTTCCTTTGTGATTGTAATGATCTGGATGCCAAGATATAGCGATGATTGAATTTGATGACATTGAATTTGCTCGTTTGCCGGAGATTTAGTTGATCACGGTCACATAAACACAAATATGATATGGGGAAGTTGGGCATTACGGATATTGGTGATGTAGATCAGGACGATGAGTGGGTAATACCTCGGAAGAAAGGAGAAAAAATGGACTCGAAAATAATGGTGGGGATTTTAGGAGCAGGCCGGATTGGGAAATTACATGCCGCCAATATTGCCGGGATGCCGGAGGCGCAAATCAAAACGATTGCGGATCCTTTGGCGAATGAGGAAATGGTGCGGTGGGCGGCAGGAATCGGTGTCAAAAATATCACTAAAAATCCTGAAGAAGTTTTGGACGACCCGGAGATTAAGGCCGTAATTATCTGTTCTTCAACGAATACGCACGCCGATTTTATTATCAAAGCCGCGGCGGCAGGCAAAAATATTTTTTGTGAGAAACCGATCGATCTGAATATCCAAAAAATTCAAAAGGCGCTGGCGGCGGTGGAAAAGGCCAGGGTCAAGCTGCAAGTCGGTTTTGTGAGACGATTTGACCATAATCATCGAAAGGTACATGATTTAGTCCGCGCCGGGAAGGTTGGCGCGCCGCATATCGTGAAAATTTCTTCACGGGATCCGCAGCGGCCTCCGATGGAATATGTCAAGGTTTCGGGGGGGATTTTTGCGGATATGATGATTCATGATTTTGACATGGCCCGTTATTTGTGCGGCAGTGAGGTTCAAGAAGTATATGCGGCCGGGTCGGTATTGATTGACCCCAAATTTGCCGAATATGGCGATGTTGATACGGCCATGGTGATCTTGAAATTTCAGAACGGGGCGCTCGGCTTCATCGATAACAGCCGGGAAACTCTCTATGGATATGATCAGCGGACTGAAGTATTGGGGTCGAAAGGTTGCGTGACGGTGGCTAACGATACCTCGAATACGGCGGTATTAACTACTGCGGACGGTGTAGTGAGCGACAAGCCGCTTTGGTTTTTCCTGGAGCGGTATAATGACGCGTTTGTGGCGGAGATGAGAGCATTTTTTGACGCCATTATCAAGGATACGGAACCGCCGGTCACCGGCATTGATGGTTTGCGGCCCGTTCAAATCGCGATGGCGGCGGGTAAATCATTAAAGGAAGGCCGGTCGGTGAAAATCAGTGAAATTGAATCATGAGTGAAAAAAGAACAGTCTGTTTATAAGTTTAAGTATTTGTTTGGGTTGACAATCGTAATCTGCTCGTGGTATTCTTAATTTGAAACGTTTACGGGGGTTGAAATGGTTACCATTAAGGACATCGCCAAGCAGGCCGGGGTATCCTACGCTACGGTTTCGCGGGCTTTAAATAATCATTCGGAAATCAATATTGAAACTCGGCGAAAAATCGCCCGAATCGCCGCGGAAATCGGTTATCAACCCAACGCCATCGCCAGGGGACTGGTCAAGAAAGAGACCAACACCATCGGACTTTTAATCCCCGATATCACTAATCCCTTCTATCCCGAGGTCGCTCGGGGGATTGAAGACGCCGCCAATGAAACCGGTTATACTATTTTTTTGTGCAATACCAACTGGAAGCAGCAACGGGAGGAAAACTATCTTAATGTATTGCGCCAGAAACGGGTTGACGGGTTAATTATGGCCCCGGCTTCGGAACAACCGGAGCATCTTAAGAAAGTTATCGGCCTATGGACCCAAAATGTGGTTTTTATCAGTCGGGTCAATTTGGCAAATGTGACCTCGGTCTTGATTGACGATGTCCAGGGGGGACGCATGGCGGTGGAATACCTAATCAACAAGGGATATCAAAGAATCGCCTTCCTTGGTGGTTTAGTCGATGTCTCTTCTAATCGGGAACGGTTTCAAGGGTATCGAGAAGCTTTGGAGATCGCGGGGCTGAAGATACCTCAAGCTTATACTGTCGGCGGGGATTTTCGTCGTGAAAGCGGACATCAGGCAACTAAAGGATTGTTACAATTGGATCCCAGACCCGATGCGATTTTTGCCGCCAATGATCTGTTGGCGTTAGGCGCTATTCAGGCCATTCGGGAGCAGGGATTGCGGATACCGGAAGATATCGCGGTGATCGGATTTGACGATATTGAATTTGCCGCCTTGCCGGAAATTCAGTTGACCACGGTTACGCAACCCAAATATGATATGGGAAAATTGGCATTGCAAACGCTGATGACCCAGATCAAAGAGGATGAGTGCCCGGTAGCCCGGAAGATCATGCTGGAACCGGACTTGATTTGCAGAAAGACTACCTGAAATTGGTTTTTAATTTGCTCTACCGCCGGGTAGGCCGGATGTTCCGGGAGCAAACGGGACCGTTTTTTCAAGGAACTGGCGCTACGGGGTTGACCCGGGTCAAGGCGGACGAGTCGTTATTTTTTGGGCATAACTCAGGGAACGACTCTTTTTTTAAGGTTAACCAAAGCCAAAGTTGAAAAGAACCCCTTGGATTATGATGATTCTATCCAAGGGGTTCTTGTTTGAAAAACCAAAATATGCTTGTAAAACCGATCGGCTTGCC
>JASFQO010000058.1:0-8600 GCA_050115405.1 Bacillota bacterium | reverse complement strand
GTTTGTGCCTGTTTGACCTGGTGGGAGTAGTCAAAATGAATGATCTGATTTTAAATGAAGTCGGCAAGTTGACCGGATTAAATGATCTCGCCGCCAATTATGAGTTGGGCAAAAAGCATAGCGCGATCTTGCAAAAGAAAGAGCAAGAACTGCTGAACAAGGAAAAACAGTTGGCGGTCAGAGAGTCGAAACTGCAGTATGATTTGACCGAATTGGAGGACCAAAAGCAATTATGGATAAAAGAACACCCCCAAGGTGCTCAAAAAGCGCAAACGACGGGAAAATCGTCTTCTAAAGCCCAATCCGCTCTGGAGCCGAAGGTTAAAAATTATTTGGCTACCATCGGCGCGATGCGGCCGGAAAAAGCAGCCGCGGTGATCCGGAAGTTACCGGATGAGACGGTCCTTTTGATTTTTGAGGGATTGCGGACCAAACAAGCGGCGAAGTTGATGGAAAATCTGCCTTCGGAATATTTGACCCGGCTTACCAAAGCAAGGCTGTCGTTTTCTGGAAAATAAAGCAAACACTTGGCGAAATTCAATGCTAAATATATTTGGTATTTTTCCGATAATTAATCTATGAAAGGAGGTGATCTAAGGATGCCCAATTTATTTACCACCGGTATGGGGATGAAAGCCGTGCTTCGGTCCAAACCCCAAGAAACTGGGCGTTCAAGCGCTTGGCAACCCCAAGAGCGGGACGACGCCGCTTTTCAAAAAATGCTCGCTGCAGTGCAAAAAGAGCGGCCAACTCCCAAAAATCGGGTGGCGAATCAAAAAGCGGCGCCGCTTAATCCGGGAAACCGCCTCGGCCAACCCTTAAACAGCAAGGTGGCAAACCGGGCGCCGGCCGTCAATGCGAAAAAGGCAATGAGGCCTGACAAGGCTGAAAAAGAACGGTCCGATGCCGCGGCGCGGGAAAGCGCCGTTCCGGCGGAGGAAGACCTGTCATTGGTTGCGGCGCAAGAGGCGACCGACTGCAATGTGTTTCATGAATCTCAAAATGGAGTGGAGTGGGCGTTGACCGAGGCTCAAGCGCTAATCGGCCCGGCCGGGCAAACAGCCGCTCCGGAGCTGACACCGGAATCGACACCGACCGCGACGCCACGAACCATCAAATCGTCAGTCATCGCGCTGGCCGCGCAGTCGGAAGGAGTGGCGCCGGTTACAGTCCGGACTGAAGACAGCTTATGGCAAGGATTGAATCCGGAGCTTCAGGTAGCAAACCAGGCGGATGCCGCGTCGGCAAACGGTACGCCGGCTTTAACCAAGACGATGGTCTCGACGGTTGTTGTCCCGTCAACCGGATTGGCAACTGATCCTGTAACTATAGCGGTTAATGCGCCGAATCCTGAGCTGAACCCGGTTAAGGCGGAGGCGTTGCCGCAAATGGCGTCGTCAACCGATTTCCGGGACCTGTTGGCAGCTACTCAAGCAGTAACCGGCGAGGGCCATGCGGATGTGGCCGCGTCTAATTTGGCAAGCAGCAATACGGTCGCGCCAACAGTTGCGCCAACGGTTTTGCCCACCGATACTTCGGCGCCGGACGGGTTACATTCCGATTTCACTTATAATATGGTTATGGCCGGAATGAGCTTGCCGGCAAATAAGGGGATGACCCCGGGAAATACGCCGGCGTCTCCAACTTTGTCAAGGTTGTCCATCCCGGCGGGAGCGCTTGTCAAGACTGCGCGTCAAGGGCAAAATGGTTCGTCGGGACCGGCGAATGATCCCCCGAGCGCCCCACAAGCACAAATGGAATTGTTTGCTTCTTCTCCGGGCCAGGTCTTAAACGGGAGGACCGAAAATGCGGTTCGGGAAAATTGGGGGCCAAGTTTCTCCGCTGTCGGCGAGTCGGCCGATCTTCCGCTCCAAATTGTTGCGGTTAGCGGCGGAGTAACGGAAGAGGCAACCGTCGCCGGAGATAAGACCAAATCGACTTCGATCGCCAAGACGTCGACCAAACGGCCGGCAGTCGCTCAGACCGGAGTGGAATTATTAGGCGTCGGCGGAGCCAACGCCACCGCTACCGTGGTTCACACCCGGCAAAGCGACGGGCGGCAAGAAGCAGCGCCGGTAAACAAGGATGAGCTGTTTACCCAGATCGTCGCTCAGGCCAAAGTAATGGCGCATGAAGGACAAAGCGCGATGGAATTGAGTCTGAAGCCGGAACATCTCGGTAAGCTGAAAATGAAAATCACTGTTGAACATCAGGTGGTTACGGCGCAATTTACCGTCGAATCCGAGCAAGTGAAACAGATTATCGAGACCAATCTGGTGCAATTACGCAAAATGTTGCAGGATGCCGGCGCCCAGGTTCAAAATTTAAATGTAACCATTGGACAGCCTAATGACGGTAACGCCAATTATGCCCAACAACACCCTTCCGGTGATCCGGGAAGCCAAGCGCCGCGCCGCAATACTTCCGGAGGGAAGGCGCCGGAAGCGGCCGGCCATCCGGAAGTGAATCGCGTCCCGGCCAAATCGCAAGCTATAGTTGATTTGATTGCTTAGCGCGAGGCGCCAAGCTCGTTACTCGCCATTCGTCGTTCGTCGCTCGGAATTACCAAGCGTGGGGCACGAGAGGTTAGGATGACAATATTGAAAGAAAGGAGGCGTGAAGATGGCGAACACAATGGCCGCGCCAACCGAGGCTACTCCTGCCAAAGTGGCGGCAATCCAGACCCAGGTGGTTCCGCGAGCCGGCCAACGTAACGGCGACGGTTTGGGCAAAAATGATTTTTTGAAGTTGTTGGTGACCCAGTTGCAAAACCAAGACCCATTAAAACCAATGGAAGATAAAGAGTTTATTGCCCAAATGGCCCAGTTTTCCTCCCTGGAACAGATGCAGAACCTGACGAAGACGTTGCTGTTTCAGCAGGCGGTAGCCTTAATCGACAAAGATATTAAAGCGGAAGTTTCCGGCAAGAACGGTACGGAGTTGGTTTATGGCAAAGTCAATTCCATCCGGGAGAGCGGCGGCGAAATGTATCTGATTTTAAGCAACGGCGTCCGGGTCAAAGCCGATGATGTGAAGACGGTCTTGAACGCCCAGGGTTTATTGGAGGAGGCTTTAAACCTGGTCGGGAAAGAAGTCTATGTGCGTGATTATGGACCGGACGGCAAGTCCCAGGGACTGCAACAAGCGCGGATTACCAATGTTACTAATGATAACGGCCTAATCCGTCTCGCAACCGCCGCGGGCAGGACGATTGAACTCAAGGATATCTGGAATCTGGTAGCGCGGGATCAGGCGACTCAAGCCAAAGGAGAATCAGGATGAGCGAGCAATTTTTTGTCAGGCCGCCGCAGATTGGACAGACGTTGCCGGCAACCTGCCCGCGGGCCAAGCCGGGCGCGACCGGAAAAGCCGGAGTGAGTTTTGACGCGGTTCTGCAAAATCAATTGACTGCCGCTCATGAACTCAAATTTTCAGCGCATGCCCTAAAAAGGCTGGAATCCCGGCAAATTGCGCTTAATGATCGGGATCTGGAGCTTTTGCAGGATGCGGTCAACCGGGCTGAAGCCAAAGGCGCTAAGGAAGCTTTAATTATAATGGACCAATTGGCCTTGGTAGTTAGCGTTAAAAACCGGACCGTGATCACGGCGATGGATGACCGGAGTTTACGGAATAGTATTTTTACCAATATTGACAGCGCCGTGATTGTCAGGCCTTAATGTCTTTATAAGCCGGACCTTTAGTATTATTACGAGGAGGCTTTACCCCGCCGAATGACGGAAGCGGGGTGTGAGATCTGATAGACGCGAGGTGCGAAGCATGAGCAAACTTCCGGTTTCCAGCCTTCGGCTTCCGGAGTGACGCGAGGCATGCGGCACGAGAAAACTACTTTTTGTTATTTTCCAGTTTCAAGCTTCCGGAGTGGCGCGAAGCGCGAGTAAATTTCCAGTCTCTAGCTTCCAGCCTCCAGCTTCCGGAGCGTAGAAACGTTAGTAATATGCGTTAGAGGAGGTCATTTTTTACAATGATGCGTTCAATGTTCGCCGGAGTTTCCGGTTTAAAGAACCACCAGATTAAAATGGATGTGATCGGTAATAACATTGCCAATGTGAATACGGTCGGGTTTAAGGGCGGCCGGGCCAATTTTCACGATTTGTTGAATCAAAGCATTAGAGGCGCTTCCGGGCCGCGGGGCGGCCGGGGCGGCATCAACCCGATCCAGGTCGGATTGGGCAATAGTATTGCGGCCATTGATGTCTTGCAAAGCCAGGGTAATTTGCAAAGCACCTCCAAAATCAGTGACCTGGCGATTCAAGGTGACGGCTTTTTTATCGTCAGCGACGGCACCAGCCAGTATTATACCCGGGCGGGCAATTTTAACATGGAACAAAACGGCCGCTTGGTCAACCCGGCGAACGGATTGGTTTTACAGGGCTGGATGGCTAATGCCACCGGTGAAATCAATTCCAATGCGCCGCTTACCGGAATTCAGTTGCCGATTGGCCAGTACATCCCCCCTTCCGCCACTACCAAAATCGGCTTTGGCGGCAATTTGGATTCGAAAACCTGTGGCGAATTATCTTATCCGGAATTGACGCTGGATGACGGCGCCGGGCATGCGACCCGGGTCAGTATTTCGTTAGTCCCGACCAAAAACTTTAACGAATTTATTTACCAAGTCGAAGCGCCCGGCGGCGTGGTTACCAATGGCAAGGGCCAGATCACTTTGGATGTCGATGGAAATGTCGCCGCCATCAGTGGCGGACCCATCACGGTCACTCCCGCCGGGGGATCGGCCATTACCATTAATCCGCCGCTAATCGGGGCCGGTAATGGCGGCAGTTTTACCTCCGTTTCTCTGCTGGGTAATACCGAATTTATCGGTAACTTTAAGACGCCGCCCACCTTGTTTACCGCCACTAAAGTCTATGACTCCCTGGGTAAGGAACACACCTTTTCAACGACTGTGACCAAACGCGAAATGAACCGGTGGAAATGGCAGACCACGGATGAACAAGGCAATATTTTAGGTAATGGCGAGTTAGTGTTTAATAATGGCGGAAAGTTAATTTCCGCGCCCGGGACTCAGATTGGTTATTTACCGGAGGGCGCCGAAATGATGACGATTACCCCTGATTTTAGCAATATTACCCAATTTGCTTCCGCAATTTCGGAAATTACTTCGCCGGACCAAGACGGTTTCGGCATGGGAGAACTACAGAGCTTTAATATTGATAACTCCGGTCAATTGCACGGCGTGTTCTCCAACGGCCGCAGTCAGGTTTTGGCCCAGTTGGCTTTGGCTAATTTTAACAATACGTCCGGTTTGAGCCGGGCCGGAGATACGATGTTCGCGGCTTCCGCCAATTCCGGGGCCGCCCAGATCGGCCAAGCCGGCTATAACGGTCGCGGTAGTATCAACTCCGGGACTTTGGAAATGTCCAACATCGATCTTTCCCAGGAGTTTACCGATATGATTGTGACCCAACGCGGTTTCCAAGCTAATTCCCGGATTATAACCACTTCCGATGAGATGTTGCAGGAACTGGTCAACTTGAAAAGGTGATTGAAAAGTGAGAAGTGAGAGGTGGGAAAAAACATTTTTAAACCATCCCACTTATCATTTCCCACCTCCCATCGAACGACGAGTAACGAGATTTGGGGATTTGGCGACTCCGAGCGACGAACGACGAGCGACGAGCGACGAGAAAGTGTACGAGCTATGATTGCAGTGAAACGTTTGAATGATGAAGAAATCTTTATCAACCCGCATCTAATCGAGATGATTGAGGCGACTCCCGATACGGTAATCACGTTAACAACCGGGAAACGCTTGGTAGTCAAAGATTCTACCGCGGAGATGGTCGCCAAAATAATTCAATATCGGCGGTTGATTGGGGAAAAATCTTTTACCGATTATGACAACGGAGTGCTTTGAGGTGGTATAATGGAACCGATTATTGGAATTATTGCGGGATTCGGCTTGGTGCTTTTTGGGATATTGAAGGGGTCCCCATTATCAGCTTTTATCGATCCGGCTTCGGCGCTTATCGTGATTGGCGGTTCGTTGTCGGCAATGTTGGTTAATTTTTCTTTCAAGCAATTCATGTCGGCGCTTAAAGGGTTTGGGTTGGTATTTAAACGGAAACCGTTGGATATCGGCAAAGTGTTAAACCTGATTGTGGAGTTTGCCAAGAAAGCGCGGCGGGACGGGTTGTTAGCTTTGGAAGATGAAGCGGAGAAGTCGGAAGATCCGTTTTTAAAAAAAGGGATTCAATTAATTGTTGATGGGACAGATCCGGAATTGGTCCGCAATATTTTGGAAATCGAACTCTCTTTTATGGAAGAACGCCATAGGAGTAATAAGGCCTTCTTTGACGCCTGGGGAGCTTTAGCCCCGTCATTCGGGATGATTGGTACGGTTATCGGCCTGGTCCAAATGCTTGGTAATCTGGATGATGTCTCCAAGATTGGCCCCAATATGGCGGTGGCCTTGATTACTACCTTTTACGGCGCTTTGTGGGCGAATCTATTTTGTATTCCGATTTCCGGGAAAATGGCTTTGCTGTCGGGTCAGGAACAATTTGTCAAACAGATTATGATTGAAGGAATTCTTTCGATTCAAGCCGGGGAAAACCCGCGGATTGTCGAAGAAAAATTATTAGCGTTTCTTTCACTGTCGCAGCGCGCCGAGGTGCAAAAAGCGGCCGACGGGGGAGGTGACGTCAATGGCTAGATTCAAGAAGCCGGAAGATCGACCGTCCGGAGCGCCGGCCTGGATGACTACCTATGGCGATATGATGACTTTAGTGCTGACCTTTTTTGTTTTGATGTTTGCTTTTTCGAGTATTGACAGCTTCAAATACCAACAAATTGTTAATTCGCTGCGGGGCGCGTTAGGCGGTAATGTGGGAGTTTTAGATCAGGGGACTTCACTGAATATGATTAATGAGATGACCAGTACGGGAAGCCCCAGTTATGATAAGGTTTTTCGCAAATTGCAAAAAGTATTGGAGCAGGAATCCAACAAGGATAAAGTCGAACTGCGTCGGAATGGTAAAGACATCATTGTTAGTTTCAAGGAAAAGTTATTTTTTACCATCGGGTCGGCGAAGATTAAAGCCGAAGCTTTGCCGATTTTAAATGAAGTTGGCGCGGTAATCCGCAAAGAGCAATTGGGCATTCGGGTGGAAGGGCATACTTGCGATATTCCGATTCGGACGGCTAAATATCCGTCCAACTGGGAATTATCAGCGATCCGCGCGGTGAATGTCGGAAAGTATTTGATTGAAAACTCCGCGTTAAACCCCAGAATGGTCGCAGTGAGCGGTTATGGACAGTACCGCCCGATGGTGCCCAATACCTCGCCCGCAAGCCGGGCCCGCAACCGGCGGGTTGATATTGTAATCGTTAATGCCTTGTTGAACAGAAGTCGGCCCAATAACGAGGTTAATTCCCATCATAACAATAATCAAAATAGTAAGGGAGGGGCTAATGGTAGAGGAGAACAAAGGCAAGGAACAGAAAAATGACCCTAAAAAGGGTGGCACTCTGTTGGTGATCGGTTTGTTTTCGCTTTTAATCGCCTTGATAGTGGCGGTGTCCATCTTAATCATTTTGTTAAGAAAACCGGCTCCCGCGTTATCTAAGGATGCGGCCAATACTAAAACCGCAGAACATAAAGAGGAATTGGGGCCGATTGTCCCGATCGCTCCGGAAATAATTGTCAATATTGTTTCCGAGTCCGGTGCGGAACATTATCTGAAAGTCAATATTTGTTTGGAAGTACGGATGGAACCGGGGAAAAAGGATACTGAGAAAAACCCGGTGGTCTTCGAGATTACCAAAAGGATTCCCCAGATCCGCGATACGGTGATTTCCATCTTACGCGGGAAGACCAAGGATAAAATAGACCAAAAAGAAGGGAAAGATTTAATACGCAGCGAAATTATTAATAGTGTTAATAAATTTTTAATTTCCGGCGCAATTAAAAATGTTTATTTCCAGGATTTTGTGATACAATAAAGGGGGCTTTTCCCATGGCTGAGGTACTTTCCCAGTCGGAAATCGATTCGCTCCTTGATGCGCTTTCTTCCGGTACATTAAAAGTTGAAGAAGTAATCAGCGACGAAAAGAAGAAAAAGATCAAACCGTATGACTTTCGTCGTCCTAATAAATTTTCCAAAGATCAGTTGCGGACTTTGGTAATGTTACATGAAAATATGGCGCGCTGGATGACGACTTCCCTTTCAACCTATCTGCGCACTATGGCCCGGGTGGAAGTAGTATCAATCGACCAATTGACTTATGAGGAATTTACGAAATCATTACCAAATCCAACCGTAATGAATTTAATTTCCTTAAAACCGCTTGATGGGACCATCATCATGGAATTTTCACCCCAGCTGGCTTTTGCGATTTTTGAACGTTTATTGGGAGGGTCCGGCGCGACAACGGAGAAAGTCCGGGAACTGACTGATATTGAACAAATTGTCATCAAACGGATTGTCTTAAAAATGTTGAACAATATCAAAGAAGCCTGGCAAACGGTAGTGGAGCTTAATCCCCAGTTTGAATCGATTGATTTGAATCCGACCTTTACCCAGATTATTCCGCCTTCCGATATGATTGTCTTACTGACG
>JASFQO010000057.1:0-8702 GCA_050115405.1 Bacillota bacterium | reverse complement strand
CGGCGGCCGGCCGGCTATTTTTTTGGCTGTGGGCGGGGGCGCCACCGCCGCCAAAGTGGCGGGAGCCTTTCAGATATTGCTGGCGGATCGGGATGTGAAAGGATTACTGATCAATATTTTCGGCGGGATTATGAAATGTGATCTGATCGCGCAGGGGATTGTCACGGCTGCCGAAAAGACGAAAGTCAATGTGCCCATCGTGGTCCGCCTGGAAGGGACGAATGCCGCTTTGGGTAAGGAGATACTTGGTAAATCGGGCCTGACCATCATTCCGGCCGATACCTTGGCGCAGGCCGCACAGACAATTGTCGCGCTTTCCGGACGGAAGGAGGTGTCGGTATGAGTATCTTGATCAATCGGGAGACGCGCCTTATTGTTCAGGGGATTACCGGCGCGCAGGGACGTTTTCATACCGGACAAATGCTGGCTTACGGCACTCAAGTATGTGCGGGTGTGACTCCGGGCAAAGGCGGGATGACCGTGGCGGATGTGCCGGTATTTAATACCGTGGTAGAGGCGGTTTTGGCGACCGGGGCCAACACGTCGGTGATTTATGTGCCTCCGGCGTTTGCTTCCGATTCGATTTTGGAAGCGGTGGACGCGCAGCTGGATCTGGTCGTATGCATTACCGAAGGTATTCCTGTATTGGATATGGTACGAGTTAAAAAGCATTTGGAAGGTAAAAAAACACGTCTCCTGGGCCCAAATTGTCCCGGCCTCATTACCCCGGCCGAATGTAAGGTGGGTATCTTGCCCGCGGCAATTCATAAAAAGGGACATATAGGAGTGATATCACGTTCCGGGACACTGACCTATGAAGCGGTAGCCCAGTTGTCCGGGGAAGGGATCGGTCAATCCACCGCAGTCGGTATTGGCGGCGATCCGGTCAAAGGGTTGGGATTTATGAATATTTTGGAACTTTTTAACGAAGATCCCGAAACCTACGGGATTGTGATGATCGGTGAGATTGGCGGAACTGACGAGCAGCGCGCGGCGGAATGGATCGGTAGGAATATGACCAAACCGGTCGTGGGATTCGTAGCGGGTCAAACCGCGCCTCCGGGGAGACGAATGGGCCATGCGGGCGCGATTATTTCCGGGGAAAGCGGGACTGCCGCCCAAAAAGTGGCGATGTTACGCCAAAATGGAATTCAGGTAGCTGAAACGCCTGATCTAATTGGCAAAACAATGGTAGATGCTCTGAAGGATGCCGGCATCTATGAGAAGTGCTTATAAGCCGAATCAAAATAAGGAGAGAGTCAATGGCGGAGATCCTGGAAGCGGCAATGGTCATCAGTTTTGGTATTTCCTGGCCAATGTCGATTATCAAATCGTATCGGTCGCGGACCAATCAAGGGAAGAGTATTATTTTCATTTTATTGATCATGTTCGGTTATTTCTGTGGCATTTTCAGCAAAATATTCGCGGACGCCATCACTTATGTTTTTGTTTTTTATGTGATTAACCTGGTCATGGTCAGTATCGATTGCGCTTTATATATTAGGAACGTAAGGTTTGATAAAAAGCGCTAAGAAATTACATTAGCCCGGGAAAAATTGTCCTGATGTAATATACCATTACCATCATTAAGTGGATCTATTGGAATAAATCATCGGAGGAAATATATACATGGCTGAGAAAACCTTAAATCCATTTAAAATTGCTCAACGACAAGCTAAAGAAGCTTGCCGCGCCCTCAATGAAGACCAGGCTGTCTATGATATTTTGAGTGAGCCGCAAAGAGTTCTGGAAGTGAAAATTCCGGTCAGAATGGATAATGGTAAAACAAAAATATTTACCGGTTACAGAGTGCAGCATAATGACGCGCCCGGTCCGGTCAAAGGCGGAATCAGATATCATCAGGACGTCACATATGATGAAGTTAAGGCCTTAGCCATGTGGATGACTTTTAAATGCGGCGTCATGAGCCTGCCCTATGGCGGGGCCAAAGGAGGCATTGTTGTCGATCCTGCCCGGTTATCCCAAAATGAGCTTGAAAGGTTATCGCGGGGGTACATCAAGGCAATTGCTCCGATCATAGGTGAAAGGAGAGATATTCCGGCGCCGGATGTCAACACCAATGGTCACACGATGGCGTGGATGGTCGATGAATATTCACAATTGCGCGGCGTCGGTCAAACCTTAAAAGCATCCTTTACGGGAAAACCGATTGAATTTGGTGGTTCCCAAGCAAGAAAAGAGGCCACCGGATACGGGGTTGCCTTAATGATGCGCGAAGCGGCGCGGTTCCGCAAAATGGACCTCAAAAAGACGCGAGTCGCCGTACAGGGTTTCGGTAATGTGGGAAGTTATACTGCTTACTATGCGCAAAAGCTGGGCGCTAAAGTGGTAGCGGTTTCCAATGTGGATTGTTGTTTGATTAATGAAGCAGGATTTAATATCGGGAAGCTTATGGAATATGCGCATCAACATAAGACGATTCAAGGATTTTCAGATAATGCCATTTCAGTGGATAAGGAAGCAATCTTCAGTCAACCTTGCGATATTTTTGCGCCATGTGCTTTGGGAAATGCAATTACAAGTCATAATGCGCAGAAACTGACTGCGCATATCGTATGTGAAGGCGCCAATGGCCCGGTCACACCTGAAGCCGAACAGATATTGCTTGACAAGGGTTGCTTGATAGTGCCTGATATTCTTGCCAACGCCGGAGGAGTCCTGGTATCTTATTTTGAATGGGTCCAAAATTTGGATAATTACTACTGGGCATTTCAAGAAGTGCAAGAAAAACAAGCAAAGAAAATGATCGAAGCATTTCATAAAGTTGTCGACACCATGAACCGTTATCAAGTCAATATGAGAAAAGCCGCATATATGCTGTCGATTAAATCATTATCCATGCCGATGAAGTTAAGAGGATGGTATTAATGGCAGCAAATATTTTGATTGAAAATGTCTTGAGCGTTTTTCGTTACTTCATTTCAGCAAAAATTTCCGCAGCAACCGGTGATTTTCCCGGTAAGGCGGATACTTAACCGGCAGGTCGAAGCGGAATCCGGTTTTAACGACCGCCTTGGAGTGGGAAAAGGCCTCGAAACTGTAGTGGCCGTGATAATTGCCGATCCCGCTGGCGCCGCGGCCCCCAAAAGGCAAACGGGGATTGAGGAAATGGCTTAAGGTGTCGTTGACGCAGCCACCGCCAAAGGGAATGCTATTTAATAGTTGTTCTGTCACTTGGCGGTCGTTGGAAAAGATATAACAGGCCAACGGGTCGGGGTGGCGGTTGATCAGGTTCAAGACTTCATCGATGCGGGTATAGGTTACTACCGGGAGGATAGGACCGAAGATTTCCTCCTGCATTACCGGCGCGTCCTGGTCGGCCGCTTCAATAAGGGTCGGTTCAATATAGAGCCGCTCCGCGTCCCAATGACCGCCACAGATGATTTGGGCGTCCTGCAAATAAGCGATCAGCCGGTCGAAATGGCGGCCGTTGATGATTTTGGCCAGATCGGGACTGTTTTCCGGGTTTGAGCCGAAAAAACGTTCGATCCAGCGTTGCATAGCTTGGCAAAGCGGCTCTTTAATCTCCCGCCGCGCCAGTAAATAATCCGGCGCGACACAGGTTTGACCGGCGTTGAAAAATTTGCCCCAGACAATTCGTTTCGCCGCAATCTCCAGATTGACGTTTCGATCTACGATACAAGGACTTTTGCCGCCCAGCTCCAAAGTCACCGGGGTGAGCTGCCGGGCGGCCTGCTCCATCACGATTTTACCCACCCGGGGGCTCCCGGTAAAGAAAATCTTGTCAAAATGTTGTTCCAACAAGCATTGACTGGTGGCGGCGTCTCCGGTGACGACTTTAATGAATTCCGAATTAAAGGTAGCGTCGACGAGTTGCGCCACAGCCGCCGCCGTGGCCGGGGCCAGTTCCGACGGTTTCAGGATACAACAGTTGCCGGCGGCGATGGCGCCGACCAGCGGGGAGAGGGCCAGTTGCACCGGGTAGTTCCAGGGCGCGATGATGAGGACAACTCCGTAGGGTTCCTTTAGCAGATAACTTTTGGCGGGAAAAGTCAGTAAATTGGCCTTCACCCTTTGAGGGCGTATCCATTTTTTCAGATTGGCGAGGGCGTAGTTGATTTCAGTGACGATCATGCCCAGTTCCGAAGTGTAGCTTTCCAAGCGCGGCTTGCGTAGATCGGTTTCCAAAGCGGCGATTAAATCCGGTTCAGAGCGGAGGATCGCCGCTTTCAGCTTTTTTAAGGCCGTTAAACGCCATTCGAGACTGCGGGTTTGGCCGGCGGCCCAGAAGGCGCGTTGGCTCGCGAGAAGGGCGGGGATTTCGGTGGTGAGATTTCTGTTCATAATTAATTTCTCCTCATTTTTATGTAAAAGAACTACTTAGAGATCAGTATATCATAGTTTGTTTTTTTATGGGTTAAATTTTGTCTTTCCGGCGTTCGGACATCAAAATTTAGTAGCAAAGTCTTGAGTCGTCTATTATTTTATAGTTTATATTCAAGGTATAAATTTGTAAAGGATGATGAACATGGACTTATTCGAAGAATTGCAATGATTGGGGTATCAATGGGTGGTTTTATAACTTTAAAAGCACTCACCGTTTGATGAACGAATAACGGTGGGGATTCCAATTATTAGTTCACCTTATTGGGATGATATTCCTGCAGGGGAGCAGTTTGCAATCGAAGATACTCAGATGGAGAAGGAATTTAAAGTTTATTCAGAAATGCACCAACCCGCTAGGGATATCAATAATTTTTTTCCAAGAGCAATTTTAATGCAGATTGGTAACGACGATAAACACTTTGATGTAAACAAAGTAAATAACTTTTATCAACGGCTTAAAGAATTCTACAAGGATATACCGGAAAATATTAAACTGATTATCTATTCTAATACAAAACATGGGGCGATAAGATTTGATATTAATATTTTGTAAATACTCAGGTATTATAAATATAAACTCAAAAAAGTACTATACAAATAATGGAAATAATTGTAAAATACAAAAGTACTCATTAAATTACAGCAAAGGCGATCCGGAAATCGCTGCATTCATCATGGGGCTGCTGATTAAAAACGCTGAACTTGTAACTCAACTCAAAGAACTTGAGTCACAAGTTATTGAAAAGGGGCGATCGTAATTTATGAAAGCGTGTTTTCTCAGGTCATTTTTAGTAGGAATGTTGTTATTCATTAATCCCGCCGTATTATTGGCAAGCGACTTCAGTATTGTCGGAGATTTTTCACTCAGTGATCGGCGTCATCTTGAGCTTGACGGGTACATCTATGACCCGTTGGTAATCTATGGGGATGTTTTTCAATACGAGGATCATGACGCCAAGTATACCGCATTGATTGTGGGAGCGGACTTTTTTTTCCTGCCATTCACCGAGTACGATGGCTTTTATATCGGCGCCGGGCTGCCGTTATTCAGGAATATTTCCAATAATAACTCCTATATGCAAAAGGAGCTTGGTCCGGCTTATGAATCGGGGATTGAATGGCGGGGTGGTATCCGGTTCCGGCCGTTTCCCGATATACCGCTATTAATGGGACTGGAATATAGCAATATTAAGAAGTATGATGCCAATTTGGGTATCTATTTTTAATTGATTAATTAGGATTAATATTTTGAGATTGGGGTAATCAAGAATGAAGAAATGGTGTTTGGGGATTATGGCGCTGCTTTTGATCGCCGGGTGTTTGGCGGGAAGTATTTTTGCGGCTGAAAATCGGCTTCAGTCGGCCAAAGTATATTTTATCCAGCCCAAAGCCACCCAATCGATGTATCTCTTTGCTAACGGCCGGTTTTTATCGTTGTTGAAAAGAAACACTTATTGCGTGGCGGACCTCAAAGCGGGATTAAATATGATCGGCTTTAGCAAAGGGAAACGAATCAATGCGCTTAATGTATTTGAATTTGTCCCGGGTAAAACTTATTATATTGCAGTCGATTATAACGGAGTTCATTCATTGTTGAATCAGATTGAGGGCGAACAATTATTAACCACAGTCCGGGCTTCGGCGGAGTTTAATCGCAAAAGAGTCCAAAAACGCGCGCTTAAGATTCTGAAACGTTCTCAAATCCAGGCGCACGAAAGCCAAGTGAAGGGGCTGCTTAATCCGCCGGCCGGCGAGGTTATTCCTGTTAATAGTTCCACACATAATAAAATACCTCAATATATCCCGGTTAAACTTGTTTTTTTGGATGACGTCACTTCAAACGGGCCAACCGGCAATGATATCCGGTTTCAAGTCGCGGAAGATGTGGTGATCAACAATCAAGTACGCATACCCAAAGGAACGCCCGTAAAGGGACGATTCCTTCGGATGCTGCCGGCCGGGAGCTTGGGTAGTCCGGGCTTGATCGACATCGTAATTCCGCGAATAACAATAGTTGGCGCCGGTTCCAATATCGCGGTTATCGGACGCTATACCAAAGCGGGCGTTTCGGAGTATGGCAAGACAAGAAACCTGAGAGCACTGGGTTACCTGATGATCTTTTCGGGACCGGCTCAAGGATTTGGCACAGTTTGTCTGGAGTTCCTTGCATGTGACGCCACAGCTTCCAGTATCAAAGGCAAAGACGTGACGATACCCAAGGGCGAGGTATTTACCGTCTGGACCAGGTATAATACATACGAAGGACAAACCTCTGTACTTGCTCATCTCGAGGCTAACGCTGTGGCGACTTTAAAGGCAAACATTCCGGCGGAAGCGGTCTTTCCGGATATTTACGCGCCGCCGGCGGTAGATTTACGCCGGGCTTATGAGGTTTGTTTTGCGAAAATCAAGCGATATCATATTGGCAATGAATTATCTTACCAGGCATATACTGATTTTAAAACCGCAATGGCCAAGCTGGGGGACACCAGTAACGCGCTTGGTTTTACTTGCGCTCAAAAAACTAATGGCTATTACCTCAGAATTGACCTTGATGTCGCTGAGACTCAAATTGATAAAGGGACGTTCGCGCTTTATACTTCCAGCACCGGAAATTTGGTTTGTCAAGTTGCGGTCAAAGAAGCCTTTGGATGGACGTGTAATGACGCGGCCAGAAGGTTGGTGAGAAAGGGGCTTCGGAAACTCTCCCGGGAGTTGCAAAAAGCGCAGCCTTCGCTGCTTAAAGGATAAAAAAGCGGAAGCGTCTATCAAAAAGCGAGCTTAACATTAAGTTTAAGCTCGCTTTTTGATAGAAAGGTTTTGCATTTTTAACTCAAAGCCCGGAGAATCCGGTTCTTAAGATGTGAAGTCACGGATCGGCGTTTTCCGTTCGAGGGCGAGCTGTTCCAATTGCCGGACGCGGCCTTTCAATCCCACGCACAATGCGTCAGTCCGCGGCTCGTCGCAGTAGGGGGAGGCGGTGAGCAATTCACGAAATTCCTCCTCCAGACCCCGGAGGGCAGTAAAATCCACCCAATCCGGATTGCCGGCAAGGGCGATCTGTTGGCTGTGTGTTGCCTTGAATGGCTGGCAAGGCACATCGTTTTCAGGCAGGATGGCTCGGCTCACCTGATCGTGCCACAGACTGGTTCCGCTATCGAAAACCGGCGCTGGGCCCTGCCACTGAAGGGTTTCCACGTTGCGGATACAGCCGAAATTATTGAAATGCCGGTCGGTGTTGGCAATCAGGTAATCAAAGACCAGCAGATAATTTAAAAACTCCTTCATGCCCGGTATGCCCAAATGTTCACAGCATAAAAGGAAGTGTTCGTAGAACGAATGATGGTTTTGCCTTTTTCTGCTTTTGAAAATACTGTAGGAGCTGACCAGCTCCGTGTCCGGGGTAACGATATTCGGGCAGACACTGTAAGGAAGGTCATTCTCCCATATCAAACGGTATGGTACATAAGCGGCACGGTTCAAACGTTTGTGTAAGGCGGTGGCGATGACCTCGTTTAAAGGCTCCTGCTGGAACGGATTGCTTCCGGATTTGATAAGGACCCGTTCCCCGTTAATAATTTTCCACTTTTTTTTCAGCCACCCATCGGAAGTGTTGCAGGGTGAGAGTAAATCCAGCGCGCCGTTTTCCGGCGCCTGACCAAAGAGAGCATTCCCCACATCGTCTGAGAAGGTATTCTCAAAAAAGTTGATGTCCTCCCATTTCAAGGGATGACCTTTGGGATTGATCCAATACTGGTCGGACAGGCTCAGACCATAGCATTTGGTGAGCAGTTGCTCCGTATAGGACACCTGCAGGATGGTGAGCGCTTCCCGGATACCGGAACGGCTGGCCGGAATAGAACGTCCCCGCCACCAGTCATTGAGGCTTTTCCTGTCCGGAATTCCTTTGATGATCATGATGCCCACCGGCAGGTATTCCGGATGAAGTACCTGTCCAACTTTAATGATAGAGGCGGTTTCTTCATCAATGCTTAATCCCACAACCGGCGTATGCTTATTCATCAACGTGTAGTTCATCCGTTTTCCTCCTTTCCGGCGATTTTATTAATATCATTGTACCTAGTTTCTGCAAGTTTAGCAAGGGGCGACCGAAAAGCGGAAAAGCCGAAATGGTTGTATTTATACGGAAAGGAGCATTATTATGGAGCTTGCAAAAATCACAACGCGCGGCATATTATTCCTATGATGTTAAAGTGTCACTTTTCTCAACCCCCGAATCGAATTACATATATAAATGGCATCCGCCGTCTCCAAATCTTTAATCTTCAAGAATTTTTCTTTTATTTCCGGATGTTTTTCCAAAAGGAAACTAC
>JASFQO010000056.1:0-8774 GCA_050115405.1 Bacillota bacterium | reverse complement strand
TGAAAAACCGATCTCCCGCCAGATCTCGTAATCAATGCCAAAACCCAGGTCAATCCATAAAGCGGCATTTTTGGCCTCATGCTCCCCGAAAGGCGCCAGAAAAATCAGCGGTGTCGCCGCAGCCAAGGAATCCAACAAGGTTGAACCACCGGGTTTGGTGACCACACCCAGAGCTTCCCGGGTAATTTCGAAGATCATCGGGTGCTGACTATTGTTGCGATACTCCAAGGCTTCACCCGGTTTGATTTCGGCCAATGGTGGAAATTGATGCTCCTGATGCCGGTCCCGCATCCAGGGAGACCAATCCGGGTCAATCAAAAAATACCGGTCGTCTCCCGGGATCGCCGGCGCTTCCGCCAACTCATTGACGACAATATCCAAAGCAAAGCAGGTCGCCTGCAATTGCGGGACTTTACTTAAATAAGTCCCCATGCCCCAACCACCGCCATGGGTTAACAGCCGTTTCCGCCGCCGGGCAAACGGGATGGGCGGCAATTGGGTCGTATTAAGTTCGGCGTTAATCCGTTGTTCATCATAGTTAAACAGCCAATTGTTAACGCAATAATCGGCCCGGTAATTAACGATTTTCCAGGAAGGGGAGACCGCGCAGTCGATATGGAGGCAATCGACGCTCAATGACTTCCGGGGATAACGTTCTTTAAAAAGTTCCAACACGGAGAGCCAGAACCCCGAGACGACGATGAAGTGGTCAATCTCCTCATTCAAGCAGGTGGCAAAGAAGGCTTCCAGCTCTTTTTGGTCCAGGGCGGGCAGCAGATCCTTGGTCATTCTCTGACCCATCAGGGCCACGGCAAAATTTTGATGAAACGCTTTTTTATTTTCATTGATCTTCTCCCATTTGGATTCGGCAATCAGGTTCTCCAATACAAAAACGGCGGCGGCAATCCCCTTGCGTTTCAAATTTTGATAAAGATGAATTCCCGGAACATAAACTCCCAGGGCCACCCCGGAACAAAGAATTCCGATCTTCATGGTTAATCCCCCATTTCAAGTTTACTAATGACACCTTAATTGTAAACAGTGCATGACATCGCTTGCAACAAAGAGCGTACCGCTTGACTCAAACATTCCCGTTGCCGGTGAGCGGCGGCAATAACCGAAAAATAAATTCTCCCCTGATATACTGCCTGCCCCTCGTCGTCCACCGGATCGGCCAATCGACGCCATTCCTGATTTACCACCA
Source organism: Bacillota bacterium (assembly GCA_050115405.1). GTDB lineage: Bacteria > Bacillota > UBA4882 > UBA8346 > UBA8346 > DATCLA01. The sequence continues at coordinate 7,570 of JASFQO010000056.1, read as the reverse complement.
ACGTATTGGCTGACAATGGCATCACCCCGCATTTCTTTCCGGGAGTAAACAATAGTCCGGCAGCGTTGAGGGCCTCCATTACCTGTTCAAAACGCAACCCGCGCCGGTAACCCACATTGAAGAAGAGTAAATTGCCCTTCAAGCCGTACCGGGATAAATAACGGTCAACCCGGTAATTAATCAAGCCCATCGACTTTCTGGCGTTAATCTCCACAATGGGTACGATCGCGCCGGAGGTCAACTCCATAGAGTCGACGCAAACCGAGCCAAAATAACCCTCTTGATACAAATTTTTAGCAATTTTTTTGATGACGTCAAAATACTTTTTCCGGTCAAGCCAGTCTACAAAAGCCGGGTCGGCGGCTACCGAACCCTGGTAAGCAAAATTACGGTTAATCATCTCCTGCACACTAACCAGTTCCGACCGACCGGTCCGATCAATCTTCAAACTGCAGGAAAAATCCCTGGCTTTATCCAAAAACGGTTCAATCACAAAGCAGATGGTCAGTCCGTTTCTGGCCTGCCCTTCAAAATATTTGACCAACCGCTCCAGAATTTGAATGGACTGGACCAAAATATTTCCTTTTCCAGAGACTCCGTAAGGGTCTTTGAGCAGAAACGGTCCGTTTTTAAGCAGGACTTCTCCTTTTTCCAAAAGTTCCCGGCCGTTTTCGACCACCGTTCCGCCGCCCGGCAGACCCAGCGCTTGACTGAGGCGGCAGGAGTAAACCTTGGAATTGACTTTTTTGACAATTTCCAAGTCCGGACCGGAAAAATTCAAATTCAAGGTTTGAGCCAGCCGGTCCCAGCGACAAACCAGGGAGTAGGGGTTGAAGCTTCGTCTCACCCGTAATTGCGGCGCCAGCTCCCAAATCCGTCCGGGATGGTCGACGATGATTTGAAAAAGATCAGCTTCACGTTCGGCCGGGTTTTGCTGGATGTTCCGGCTGTTTGACGTAAAATTAAATCCTAAAAAGCTTAGATAACTTTTTAAAACACTATTGAATTTAAATCTGGTAATTAAGACATCCGTGTCCTCGCAGAATAAAAAGAGCAGCTCATCCAGAGCAAGAACAATATTCCGACTGCTGGGGTCGTGGATTTCGGGAAGCTTGACCCAATCCGGATTACGCCAATATTGTTCGGAATTAAATTCTCCCATTACCAGATGCCCTTCTTTTACCACATCGGGCCAAACACAAACGGACATTAATGATCCCTCCCTTCTTTGCAGTACTCTTTTTTAGCACGCCTTTTTTAACTTGGCAAGATATCCGCTAAACGAGGCGACCGTTGCCAAATGGGAAAGGTCAAACTCTTCAAAATTGATTTCCACTACAAATTCCTCTTCCACCTGCAACATCAAGTTAATCATCTCTAAGGAATCCAGTCCGATTTCATCAATAATTCCGGTTGCCGCCGACATTTTCCCGACCAAATCCTGCTCTGCCTTGACTCTGGCCAAAATTGCAATCACTTTTTCTTCCACAACGGTCTCCTCCTTATCAATATATTACATTCTCAGGAATGTTTGTAATAATATTACATCAATTCCAAAGCGCTGTAAATTATATTTATGTAAACTTAATTGATTTGTAATTTACTTTTAAGGTGTTCCATTTTGTTATGTAAATTTAACGAATATTTAAACACCCTTTTACTTAAATAAAAAAGTCTCCCATATAAATGAGAGGCTTTAATGTGCCGTCCATTGTTACCTGGTTGCCGAATTTACTTTTTAAGCAGTTTTAAAATTTGATTTTGAGGAACAGAGCTTCCAAAGATAGTAGCGCCCATTGTTTTAAAATTGAATAGGTAAAAAAAACATGATTTAATTTTAACTACATCACAAAAGACGGGGTTCACCCGTCTTTTTGTTTACTTCATTTAGATTCCCAGTTTCCTGCGGCGTTCCTGCTCCCGCAGATCGATCCGGCGGATTTTGCCGGAAACCGTCTTGGGCAATTCCTTGACAAACTCAATCTCGCGCGGATATTTGTAGGGAGCGGTTACTGTTTTGACATAATTTTTCAACTCGGCGGCCAGTTCGGCGCCGGGCGGGTATTTCGGCGATAAGATTACAAAAGCCTTCACAATTTCCCCCCGGACTTTATCGGGGCTGGCCACCACCGCCGCTTCAATCACCGCCGGATGCTCCACTAAAGCGCTTTCCACTTCAAAAGGCCCGATCCGGTAACCGGAACTTAAAATCACATCGTCGGCCCGGCCCACAAACCAGAAATAACCGTCTTCATCTCGATAAGCCCGATCGCCGGTTAAATACCAACCATTTTTAAACCGGGCTTTGGTCCCTTCGGGGTCGCCGACATATTCGACAAACAACCCGGCCGGATATTCCTCCTGCACCCGAAGCGCAATATCGCCTTCCTTATTCGGCGGTAAAACCAGCCCGGCATCGTTAATCACTTCAACATGAAACCCGGGGGTGGGACGGCCCATCGAACCGGGTTTGGTGGACAGACACGGAAAAGAGGCCACTGTTAAAACAGTTTCCGTCTGGCCGTACCCGTCGTGAATCTCCAACCCGGTATATTCCTGCCAGGTAGCAATAATTTCCGGGTTTAAAGGCTCCCCGGCGCCGACGCAATGCCGCAGATGCGATAAGTCGTACCGTTTCAAATCGGTCTGGACAAACAAACGGTAAGCCGTTGGCGCGGCGCATAACGTCGTGGCCCCGTATTCGGAGATTAGTTCCAAGGTCCGTTCCGGGCTAAATTTGCCCACCGCTTTATGGATTAATAAGGCCGCCCCCATATGCCACGGACCAAAAAGGCTGCTCCAAGCCGCTTTTCCCCAGCCGGTATCGGAAAGGTTGCAATGCAAATCGGTCGGTTGCAAGTCCAGCCAATACTTTCCGGTGACTTTATGGGCATACGGATAAGAAGCTTGCGAATGCAACACCATCTTCGCATACCCGGTCGTTCCCGAAGTAAAGTAAATCAACGCCCCATCGGAACTTTTGGTCGGAACGGCCTCAAAATACCGGTGGGCTTTTTTTAAGGCCGTCTGATAATTAAGCCAACCGGGACGGTTGACTCCGCCGGTCACAATTTTCACTTGCAAAGCAGGACATTCGGTCGTAATCGCATCCACTTTATCCGCATTGGCGGCGTCGGTAATAATGGCTTTGGCTCCGGCTGAATTGATCCGATATTTGATATCGCGGGAAGTCAATTGGATCGTCCCCGGGGCGGAAATCGCCCCGATCTTCATTGCCCCTAAGAGAGTATCCCACCATTCGATGGTTCGAGGCAATAATACCGTGATGACGTCACCTTTTTGCAACCCGGCTTCTTTTAAAACATTAGCCAATTTATTGGAACGCATCTTAATGTCCCAAAAGGTATAGTTTTCTTCATTCCCTTCATCATCCACTAAAATCAAGGCTAATTTGGTGCGATCAGCCGCCCAGCGGTCAATCACATCAACCGCGAAATTAAAATATTCGGGCACTTCCCATTGAAAAGTTTGAACTTCATATTCATAATCAGTCATATTACACGCCTGGTCCGCCATTTACCACAACTCCTTAATCTTTAGGTAAAGAAATAACATGTGTCTAATGAAAATTTATCCTCATTATAACCCATTTTGATTTGTAAGACAATAAAATATCCGATAATTAACATTACAAATTGCGGCGAAAACTCTCAAATGCTTTCAGAATATGATCCTTGGCTTTTAATAAATCGCCGGCGACGATCGCCTGATAGAGTTCACGATGACTCGCCAACACTTGATCCGGTCCCATCTGCCTTAACGCCTTCTCAATCGGGTCGGCGTACAATTGCATCACCACCTGGCTAATCCGGTTAAAATACGGATTTTTCGCCATTTGAATCAACCGCAAGTGAAACTGGTAATCCAAGCGGGCCAGGGCTTCCAAGTCCCCGTCGGAAAGCAGGGCGGCAAATTGCTCCAAGTCTTGCGCCAGGATTAACAAATCATCCGGGGTCGCTTTTTTGATCAGCAGCTCCACCGCATCCACTTCCAATAAAACCCGCAATTCAAACAAATGATCCCGCGAACCGTTTTCGATAATCAGGTTAAAGATTAACGGGTCCAACATCAGTTGAGAACCGGCCGCCGCCACAAAAGTACCGCCGCGTTTCCGGGCTACCAGGACTCCCAAGCCGCATAAGGTTTTCAAAGCTTCCCGCAATGAGGCCCGGCTGACTCCAAATTGGAGCGCCAGGTCCGGCTCGGGCGGCAGACGGTCGCCGGGTTTTAATTCCCCTTTGATTAAGGAGTCGGTAATCCGGTCAATCACCTTCTGGACCACCGTGGTTGATTTGGTTGGCTGCAACAAAGTTATCACCTCAAAATTCGAGATTGACGAAAATTAAACGCCCTAAGTATTATAGCATTTTTCACCATAATTTTCAGATCAAAAACAGATTTATATAGACTTTCCCGGGGCAAACATAGTTTAACCGCAGAATTTAGCTGCGGTTACGTAATAAACTGTGAGTGTAACTACTGACGTATTTTCACCCTAATGCGCCGGCGGAGCCGTAGCCGTAGCCGTAGCCGTAGCTGCCGGAGCGGCGGTTGCGGCAGGGACCACCGGGGCCGGTTCCAGATTGATCACCCAGATAGCCGGACGAATACTCCGGAAAGTGAAAAAGGCTAACTTTTTCCCATCCGGGCTCCAACTTAAAGAACCGCCGTTTAGGCCGACCTTATTTGTAATATAGCTGGTCTCACCGGTTATCAAGTTTTTAATATACAGACTGCCCCGGTCAAATTTACCATTACCCGTCTGATCCGTACTGCGGTCGGAAACATAGGCTAACCGGGCGCCGTCCGGAGAAAGCGCCGGTAGACGATTATCATAGTCATCCGCCACTACCGGTTCCGCCGCCTGGGTCTCCGGGTCCAGCGCCCAAATACTCCCTTTACCGAAATCAATCACCTTGTAAGTTTGGTTATTTACGATAACCTCTTTTTGATAAGGATTTAACTTGGCAAAGTAAATTTTACCGTCAACTCCCCACCACGGCGAATAAAGCACCTCTTGAGGCTCATTGCGTAAGATCGTGAGCGCGCCGTCCGCCGGATTAACCGTCATTAACTGCGACTGATACGGCCCGTTGCTCCGCACAAAAACAACTTTGGTACTATCCGGCGCCCAGAACGGGTCGCGATCCTGATTGCTGCCGGTGATCTGTTTCCCCACACCGGTAGCTACCCTTTTCAACCACAACCCCGACACCGCACTCTTCCGGCCATATGTAACCCGTAAGATCACCAATTGTTTACCATCCGGCGCCCACCGCGGCGTGAAATCGGTCAAGCTTTTCGTGTTGGTAAACGGGATCGGTTTCGCCGCCGGATCGAGCCGCCATAACCACACCCGCATCTTGGTCGCCAATTCGCCTCGCAATTTACCGGAGAAGACCAATCTCTTGCCATTTGGAGCCCAGTCACATGACCATACATCATAATTTGCCGGCAACAGCCGCGTTTCCGTCCCGGCCAGTTGCGTTTCAGGGGCCGGACTGACCGTACCGGCAGTCGGGACCGGTGATTGTCCGGGGGTAGGGCCGACTGACCGTTCCGCCCCAACACCCACTGCAAATAGTATTAAAATTGTAATGTAAACGCTTATGCTACGCAATGTGGACCCCAAACTCCGAGCGCCAAACGGCGCCGCGTTTTTCCCCCTGTCCCTGCCGCGCAAACGACGCAATAACGAATGAAAATGAGCTTTACTCGCGCCTATTACCATTGCCAAACGCCATGTTTTCATCCCTTTGTCCCCGCCTTATCACTATTTCGGTTTAAATATTTCGACATCCTCCAAAATCGTTCCTTTTACGATTATCACCAAATTACTGGAAACTATTCTTCCCCAATCACTTTGATCTCCGGCGCCAGATCAATGCCGTACCGGGCTTGAATCACCATCCGAATATGCTCAATCAGGTCCAAGACATTTTGCGCCGTCGCTCCTCCGACATTAACGATAAATCCGGCATGTATGAGCGAAACCTGGGCCCCCCCGATCCGATAGCCTTTCAACCCGGCCTGTTCGATCAACGGACCGACGTAATAACCTTCGGGGCGGCGAAACACACTTCCCGCGCTCGGCAGTTCCAAGGGTTGTTTCGTCTCCCGTTGACAGGTCAAAGTGGCGATTTTGGCGCCAATCGCCGCGGCGTCGGACGGTTGTAATTCAAAAACAACGGTCACCGCAATTTGGCGTCCGGCTTGCAACCGGCTCTTACGATAACCGAACTCCATCGCCGCCCGATCATACCAAAGCAACCCCTGCTCGAAGTCGAACGCCCCAACCTTGGCTACCACTCGGGAGATTTCACTGTCATAAGCGCCGGCGTTCATATAGACGGCGCCCCCGATGCTGCCGGGAATACCGCAGGCAAATTCCAGGCCCGTCAAACCCAGCGCCGCCGTGGCCCGGGAAAGATCGGCCAGCGGCGCCGCAGCCCCGGCATTAATCCGATTCCCTGCAACCGACCATTGGGCAAACTCACCGCCCAGTTTAATAACGACGCCACGCACCCCTTTATCCCGCACCAGCAGGTTCGAACCCAGACCCAATACCAGCCACGGTAGATGTTCCGTTTGACAAAACCGCGCCACCTGCCGTAACTGGTCGAGATTAACCGGTTCCACCAACAGGTCCACCGGTCCGCCAATTTGAAACGTAGTTAACCGCGCCATCGGATAATCCGGTTCCGTATTCAGGTCTTTCAACACTTTCTTTGCCTTCTGCTGCCAAGACTTCAAAACAAGTTCCTCCTGTATATATTCTAATGTCAGCCGGGAAAACTATTGCCGAAGTTTAATGAAATTTTGAGGAAGGTCAACATGAACTTATTTCAACCGACTCGGGTATTTTTTGAACCCGCCGCCCTGGATTATCCTTTGGGACGGCAAATTTATGATTATTTTACCCGGACCGACATCCCTATCACGTTTACCGGTTCCCGCAACCGGATTACCGGTATCCCCGGCCGGACACCCCAAGAAAGTTATCGGGAGGGAAAACGGACTTTGGCGGTTGGCGTCAAACGCGATTTACGCTTTGAGCCTTGCAAACCTTCGGCGGACTTTCAATTCGCCTTGGGGACCAGTTGCCCGGGACAATGTCAGTATTGCTATTTACAAACCCATCTGGGGAAAAAGCCTTACATCCGGGTCTACGTGAACATCGCTGAAATCATGGCCCGGATCAAAGCCACCATGACCGCGCATTTGCCGGCGGTCACCACTTTTGAAGCGGCCAGCACTTCGGATCCGTTGGCCGTGGAACATATTACCGGTTCATTGGCGCAAACCATCAATTTTTTCGGGACCTTAAGCCATGCCCGGCTCAGAGTTGTGACCAAATTCGCCAATGTCGCCCCACTATTAAAATTAGACCATCAAGGGCACACCAAATTTCGTTTCAGTCTGAACACCGCCGCCGTCATCAAAGAGTATGAGCAGCAGACCGCTTCGTTCCCAGAACGCGTCGCCGCGGCCAACCAAATCGCGCAGGCCGGATATGCCTTGGGATTCATCATTGCTCCCCTATTTATTT
>JASFQO010000055.1:0-8858 GCA_050115405.1 Bacillota bacterium | reverse complement strand
GCCGCGTTACTGATTAGCGCCGTTAGCGGCTGATCCCTTTCGGAATCCGCCGTTTCTTTTACCGGCATACCTGCCTCCTTTTAACGTTCGTACCTCACTGAAGGCTGGAAGTTAACGGCCTAAACTGCAATCAGTGATCTTATCCAGTATCAAGCCTCCAGATCACCTTCTCCTTTTAACAATATGGGTCAATAATTCGCTGAGAATAGCCGCGGTATATTCAACCACTGGCAATACTTTACCATATTCCATTCGGATAGGTCCTAAAACTCCGATTACGCCGACCGGACGGCCGGCGATTTCATAACTGGCAGTCACCATGCTGCAATCGCTGATACCCAAGTCTTCGTTTTCATCCCCAATTTTGACGCTCGCGCCGCGAGTGACATCGGTGCTCAGTATTTTATACAGTTTGTCTTCTTCTTCCAAAATATCCATTAAAGGTTTAAATTTTTTCAAATTGGCAAACTCGGGTTGCTCCAAAATTTTGGTAGTTCCGTCCAAATAAACTCGTTCTTTGTTCTCTAACGTCTGTGAAGCCAATTTAATCAAAAACTTCAGGGATTCATTAAAGAAAGCTTCATGAAAAGCAAGTTCGGAACGGATTTCGTTCAATAATGACCCACGTAAATCCTTTAAGTTGACTCCGCGTAACTTTTGATTGAGCAACAACGAAATCCGGTCCAGATCTTGATCGGAAATGTCGCCTTCAAACTCAATCACTTTGTTCTCCACAATTCCGGTATCGGTAACGAACAACACCAAAACAGCATTGGGCGCCAGCCGGATCAACTGGACATGTCGAAAACAGGCGGATTTAAAATACGGAGTTAAGACCAACGACGGATATTGGGTCATCTGGACCAAAACTTTGGAAGTCTGATGAATAATGGTTTCTATCTGATGCTGGTGTTTCTCCAATTCCTGATGGATGGACTCAATATCTTTTTCCGACAGATGTTGGAGAGACATCAAGACATCGACATAATATCTATATCCCATTTGGGAGGGAATACGCCCCGCCGAAGTATGCGGCTGTTCCAAAAAGCCGCTTTCCTCCAAATCAGCCATTTCATTACGAATTGTAGCAGGCGATAAACCCAAATCATGCTTGCGGGCAATTGTCCGTGACCCTACCGGCTCAGCCGATTCGATATAATCGTCGGTCACCACTTTTAAAATCATCTTTTTGCGCTTGTCTAAATGGTTCACCATTTATGAAGCACCTCTTTTTTTCCTTTCAAATTTGCTTTAGTTGTTAGCACTCGGTTATAGAGAGTGCTAATTAAAAAATATCATTGCCTCCGCACTTTGTCAAGAGGGAACCCAGCTATTTTCTCTCCAATAATTGTAAAATTTTTCCGAAGCTTTGTCAAATAAGACATTTCCTAATTTATATAGGCCTAATTAAACTTCAGATTAAAAATATCAAAAATGCATTTTGTCGTAAATATTTTACTTTTATCACCAATTTATCTTATGCAAAATAGAATCGAATTGGGTTAAGCAAACCAATCCCGGTTGCCGGATCTGAAAACATTTGAGTCTACTCCCGATGACGGCAAGATTCTAAAGCGACCGCAGCAACTGGGTGGTTACATAATTGCCCAATAAAATTCCTTGATCGGTCAAAAACAAATGTCCGTCCTGTCGGGCGATTAATTGGGCGCTAAATAAATTTGTCAATTCATTACGCGCTTTCTTTAAAATATCAATCGCATACCGATCCTCATACTGTTGCAAGTTAATCCCTTCACTGGTACGCAAGCCCAACATCAAAGCTTCCACTGCCGCCAGGCGTCGATTGAGTACTTCCCGTTCCGCTACCACCGTCTGACCACCTTCCAGTCGCTCGATATAAACCCGGGGATCTTTAAAATTTGACCAACGTTCGCCATGAACAGTAGAATAGGCTCCCGCCCCGAAACCCAAATAATCCCGGCAACGCCAATAACTTAGATTATGGGCCGAGCGGCGCCCCGGTCTGGCGTAATTGGAAATCTCATAATGGTCGAAACCGGCGTCCCGCAGATAGTTCATTGCCAATTCCATCATGGCCGCCACAGTATCCTCATCCGGCAAAGTCAACATTTGTTTTGTGACCATACTATGCAGGAAGGTTCCCGGTTCCAACTGCAGGCCATAGACGGAGAGATGGTCGGGGTTTAACGCGACGACCCGTTCTAACGTTTCCCGCCATTGGGTTATAGTCTGCCGGGGCAAGCCGAAAATTAAATCAACTCCGATATTGGCAAAACCGACCTCACGGGCTAATTGGTAACATGTTACAAACTCATCCCAATTGTGAATCCGACCAATTGTAGTTAACAGTTCATCCTGCGCCGCCTGTAAACCAATACTCAAACGATTAAAACCGGCCGCTTGCAATACCAGTAACTTCTCAACCCCGGCGGTTCCCGGATTCATTTCGATGGTGATTTCAGTCTGGGAGGTGATGAAAAAATGTTGCTTCAAATAATCCAAGGCGGCGCTTAATAACTCCGCCGGCAGGTAACTCGGGGTCCCGCCGCCGAAATAGACGGAGGAGAGCGGAGCAGTCTGCGGCAAATAGCGCTCTATCTCCAACTGCAACGCAGTAACGTATTGCGGCATTAACGAATCCATCCCGGAATAGGAATTAAAATCACAATAGTAACATTTTTGTCTACAAAACGGAAAATGCACATAAACCGCCTGGACCTTTTGCAACTTTGCTCCCTCCTTTAAGCGCCATCCCCGCGCTTTAATATTTTCACTATTTTTATCTAGATTGCCAGTTGATCTTTTGGCGCCGGTAAGTTATTGTAAAGATAGTAAACTTTGCCACGGAGGAAGCCGGATGTCAATCTGTCTTGGGTCACGTTATACAGCCAGCCAACCGTTAGCTCAATATCTAAGCACCGCCGCCCGCCACTTTAAAGCAATCGAGTTACCCGCCGATCCCGGACACTTATCGCCTTATCTTATATATACTGCAGCGCAAAAAAAGATCCTGGGCGTCTATCAAAAGGATTATCAATTCCAACTTTCGATGCATGCGCCCTTTGAAGGCTGCCGCCTGGGCGCCCTCAATCCTGAAGAACGCCAACTGTCCCGCATTAAAATGATCGCCGCCATGCAATTAGCCGCCGAAATGAAGATTGAGCGGCTGACGCTTCATCCTTGCTCCCTGGAGCCGGACGCGCCCGAACGATATGCGGAAAATTGTGGTTACGAAGAAGATTGTCTCGCTTATTTGTTACAAATTGCCCAGGGTCTCGGGATCAATCTACTGCTGGAAAACATGCCGTTATTACCCTTGTTTCATCCTTCGACCTGCGACGGTTCCCGGCTGCAAGAACTACTTTGGTTATTTCTCGAGCCGCAATTCGGAATCACCCTTGACTTGGGACATGCCCTGCAGGCCAAGGTGAAAATCGAGTCATTATTAAAGCTGGAAAGAATCCGCCATTTTCATTTGCATGAAAATGACCGACAATCCGACGTCCACCTCCCGATCATGGCCAACCGGGTCTGGTGGCAAAAAATACTCCACCGGCTTAATAAAGAATTTCCCGATGCCGCAGCGATTTTCGATATGGAGCAACTGTCCGACCAACTGACCAGTATGCTATTTTTACAGACAGCGCCGGCCAAACCCCGCCGGAAGTTTATAAATGTCAATCTGTCTCCGCCATATTGACCTATTTAGGTTAATCCTCAATCTTCAATACCGCCAAAAAGGCTTCCTGCGGCACTTCCACTGTACCCAGTTGTTTCATTCTTTTCTTGCCTTCCTTCTGTTTCTCCAGAAGTTTCCGTTTCCGGGAGATATCCCCGCCGTAACATTTGGCAAGCACGTCTTTGCGTAACGCTTTGACGGTTTCCCGCGCCAATACTTTGGTACCAATCGCCGCTTGGATCGGTATTTCAAACAACTGGCGCGGGATAATCTCCTTTAACTTTTCCGTCAAATGCCGGCCGCGGCTCGCCGCTTTGTCGCGATGAACAATAGCGGACAACGCATCGACAATCTTCCCGTTTAACAAGATATCCACTTTGACCAGACTTGACTCCTGATGGCCGATGTATTCATAGTCCAACGACGCATAACCCCGGGAACGGGATTTCAATTTGTCAAAGAAATCCAACAAGATTTCCGCAAGCGGCAGTTCATAAGTGAGCACCACCCGAGTTTCCGTCAGGTACTCCATATTCTTAAACCGCCCCCGTTTATCCTGGCATAACTCCATAATTGTCCCCACATAATCATTGGGCAGGATGATCGTTGCTTTCACATAAGGTTCTTCCAAATGGTCCAGATAATTGGCGGCCGGTAAATCGGCGGGGTTGGAAATTTCCGTAACCGTACCGTTGGTCAGGAATACTTTATAGACCACGCTTGGCGCCGTCGCGATCAAATTTAAATCGTACTCCCGTTCCAGGCGTTCCTGAATAATCTCCATATGCAAGAGTCCCAAAAAGCCGCAACGGAACCCAAAACCCAACGCCACCGAATTTTCCGGTTCAAAAATCAGGGAAGCATCGTTCAGTTTCAGTTTTTCCAAGGCATCGCGCAAATTTTCATAGTCAACGCTCTCGATCGGATACAAACCGCAAAAAACCATGGGTTGGGCCGGCCGATAACCCTCCAGTGGCCGTAAAGCCGGATTAGTGGCGGTGGTAATCGTATCCCCGACCCGGGTATCTTTCACATTTTTGATCGAAGCGGCCACAAAACCGACCTCACCCGCGCCCAACGTGGCGGCCGGCTGCATGGCGGGACGAAAAACGCCGAGTTCGGTAACTTCAAATTCTTTCCCGGTTGCCATCATCCGGATTTTTTGACCAACCGCCAATTGTCCCTCGAAAATCCGCACATAAGAGATGACCCCCCGATACGAGTCGAAATGCGAATCAAAAATCAGCGCCCGCAGCGGTAAGCGGGGATCGCCCTGCGGCGGCTTAATCCGACTGACCACCGCCTCTAAAATAGCCTCGATTCCCAATCCTGTTTTTGCGCTGGCCAAAATCGCTTCCGCCACATCCAGTCCCAACTCGCCCAGTTCCCGCAAGACTCGTTCCGGTTCGGCGCTGGGCAGGTCGACCTTATTCACGACCGGGATAATGTCCAAATCATTCTCCAAAGCCAGGTACAAATTGGCAATCGTCTGCGCCTCCACTCCCTGGGTAGCGTCGACGACCAGCAAAGCGCCGTCGCACGCCGCCAAAGAGCGGGATACTTCATAGGAAAAATCCACATGACCCGGAGTGTCAATCAAGTTTAACAAATATTTCCGGCCGTCCTTGGCCCGGTACTCCAACCGGACCGCCTGGGCCTTAATGGTAATCCCCCGTTCCCGCTCCAAATCCATGGAGTCCAAGACCTGTTCGGTCATCTCCCGTTCACTTAAGGCCCCGGTAAACTCCAGCAAGCGATCGGCCAAAGTCGATTTTCCGTGGTCGATATGGGCAATGATACAAAAATTCCGAATATTCTCCTCAATCAAGCCTGTCCCTCCATCATTATTACCTAATTAACTTTTGAATGTTTGAAACGACGCAATACCGTACCTAATTCCTCCATTTTCAAAGCCACAGCCATCCCAAAAAATACTCCGACTCCAATTGTCATTCCGACTCCAATCATTGCGGCGGCAGCCAAATGTCCCTGTAACCGATTGAATACCGGAGCTAAAAGACCATTAACCAGTATAATCGCCCCTCCCATTACCAACGAGGCCACCAAGGTCTTCGCAAATGAAGTCGCTAACGACCGGCCCCGGATATCACCTATCTTGCGCTTTAAGATCACCATTAATAAAAGCATGTTGATGAGCCCCATCAAAGAAAAGGAAAGGGCGAAACCGCCAACCCCCAGATTGGTAAATTTTAAAAACAGCCAGTTCATCACGATACTGGAAGTGACTGCAATCACACTTACCACTACCGGCGTCCGGGTATCCTTTAAGGCATAAAAGGCGCGCGGCAACATTAAAAGAGCCGCATGGGCGAACAAGGCCAGTGAATAAAAAAACAAGGCATAGGCCGTCATCTGTGTATCATGACTGGTAAATTTCTGCCCCTCAAACAGTAATTTCACGAGCGGTACCCGTAAAACAATTAGCCCGACCGCGGCCGGGATCATCAAAAAAAAGATCGAACGCAATGATAAGGTCAGAGTATCTTTGAAGGAATCTATTTTGTCCTGCGCCACCAAACTTGATAAAAGCGGAAAAAAGGCCACGGCGATCCCTGAAGCGAAGATGCCAATCGGCAACAGGATTAACCGATTGGCAAACCGCAAAGCGGTGATGCTTCCTTCGGGCAACGATGAAGCCATCATATTGGTAACCACCAAATTAGCCTGGGTAGCCGAGAGGCCGATTAAAGCCGGCAACATCAACCACAACATCCGGTGAAACCCGGGATTTTTCAAATCAATATAGCCGAACCGGTAATGATGACCGCAATGTTTGCGGACACCGCTCGCCTGGAATAAAAAATTGGTCAGCGCGCCTAAAACCACCCCGACCGCCATTCCTTTGATCCCGATCCGCGGCCCCAAAATAACCGCCCCGGCGATAATGACAATATTATAAATCACGGAACCCAGCGACGGAATGAAAAAATAATGATAGGAGTTGAGCACGCCCCCCATCATCCCGGCCAAAGCCGTAAAACAAACCGCCGGAAACATGACCCGGGTCAGCTCCACCAACAGGCGGGTCTTGGCGGGGGAGAAGTTGGGCGCTTCCAACGGGGCCAGCCAACGGGCGAAACCCATCCCGAAAATCGTAAAGGCGGCCAATAACAAAATCGTGATATTAATAAAGGTACTGGCGACTTTCCAGCCTTCCTCCTCCTTGTCCCGCGCCAAATATTCGGTGAAGATGGGGATAAAGGCCGCCGCCAAAGCGCCGCCCACCAACAGATAATACATAGTATCAGGAATGATAAAAGCGGCAATATACGCGTCTGTTTCAAACCGGTCAAAAAAGCGGCCGGAAATATTCTCTCTGATAAAGCCCAAAATACGGCTGATGAGAATCATCACTGAAATCATCCCGGCCGCTTTAGCAGCTCTTTGAGTTGCATTACTGGCCATAACTGACATAAAAGAAACTCCTTTCAAGAATCTTTTACGCTTATTCACCATTAAAGCCCAAACTCCTGCTAAAAATAGCCTGAAATACCCGCATAAATAATAAGCTGTAGAATTGATGAGTAAATTAGTCACTGCAATACCGGTTGTCGTTTCCGGTTGATGACGCCTTGGCAGCGTATGATTTCCGTCCATAACGCGATGACCTGTTCCCAATTTATTCCGGGTTGACCGGATTCTTCCCAGCTTACTTTCCATAGATATCCGAATTGACGGCGCCGAAGTTGCACGGTAATCTGCGCGCCGTCCGGCAAAAAATTCAAGTTTGGGATTAAGCGGTCCAGCGGCGGCGCTGTTAAAGTATATAACCATAGATGCGTCGCGGCGGAACGGTCCGCCGCTTTTGCCAATTCCAAACCGGCGATCACCCGCCCCGGATCTCTAATCGTCATTGCGGCAAACCATGCGGCAAAATCAATGTTCCGGTTAAGCGGTATCATTTCAACCCGGGTAAACCGGCCGGCCAAAATCTTTTGCAACCGGATCAGAGGGGACAGGGAGTTTTCCGTCCGGCTTTTCGGGTAATAAAAGGTGATTGTCGCCGCCCGCTGCGGCGCGCCAACCGCTACCGTTTGCCCGGTCCCATCGGATATGACGGCGGTATGGGAATGCAAATCAGCCGTCAGTCTCTTTAGTCCCGCGACAACACCGCTTAAACCGTCGAAATTATTTAGAGAGACTCCCAGGCCGCCTATTAAAAAAAAGATCGTCCCATAAAAAAGGTAGATCTTTTGCCAACCTTGAAAACCGTCCATTTCGATCCCCCCGGCTCCAAAAGTATGCGGCGCCACCTTTTTTTAGAACCGGGACAATTTAGCTCAAATACCGAAACACCTCCTCCGGGCTGATTGCCGGGTGCAGGGCGATATTGAGGGCGCCCGAAATCACGCGCGCCAAATCTTCAATCATCACATCAATTTCTTTGGGAGTCACGATCAAACTGTTAAAGTAAGGCGCCAAAATCCGGCCCATAATCTCCCGCTGATTAATCGCTTGAGGAGGAAACAGATTAGGCGCGCGTTTGCGCAACTCATCCACCGCGTCACGGACGATAGTGCCGGCTTCCACAACGGTAGGCACACCGATGGCAATCACCGGTACTCCCAAAGTTTGCCGGGTAATTCCGATCCGTTTGTTACCCAACCCCGATCCGGGATGAATTCCGGTATCGGCAATTTGTACCGTAGCCCCCATCCGCCCGGTACTGCGGGATGCTAGGGCGTCAATCGCCACGACAAACCGGGGGTTGGTCCGTTGCGCCACTCCAATCACAATTTCACCGGTCTCAATCCCGGTACTCCCCAGTACTCCCGGGGCTAAAGCGCTCACCGGCCGCAGGTTGCCTTGGTCTGACGCGGGACTAAACTGCGCCAAATGCCGGGTAACCAGCATCTGTTGAATTACTTTCGGCCCCAAAGCATCAGGCGTAGCATCCCAATTTCCTAAACCAATAATCAGGCAGGGGGCTTGGTCATTCACTCCCAGCCGGGCGATAAAGCCTTCCAGTTCCTTGGCGACCAAGATCGCAATCTCTTCATGTTTATCCCGGTCCCGCACCCGTAAACCCGGCGCTTCCAATGACACATAATAACCGGGCTGCTTACCGATCGAACGCCCGGCCTCCTCCGTTTGCACCAAAACCCGGGTAATTACCGTATCGCCCTGCCGTTCCGTTTTCGTATCGATTCCCGGCGGTTCCGCCAGCGATAGTTGC
>JASFQO010000054.1:0-8892 GCA_050115405.1 Bacillota bacterium | reverse complement strand
GCGCTTTTTTCGGCAAGTCCTACAGTTTTGAGGATTTCGATTGCCTTTTTTTCCGCTGCTGCCGGCGTTTTATGCAGTAATTTCACCGGCCCGATGGTTAGATTGTCCAGCACCGTCAAATGAGCATAGAGGTTGAAGGACTGAAAGACCATTCCCATTTTTTGCCGCAGTTTCGGTACGTCCGCGCCTTTTTTCAAGATATCCAGGCCGTCAATTTCAATCCGCCCGCCGCTGGGTGTCTCCAGAAGATTGAGGCACCGTAAAAAGGTGCTTTTTCCGGTTCCGGAAGGACCGATAATCGAAATCACTTCGCCTTTTTGAATTTCGGCATTAATATCTTTGAGTACACAAAGCTCGCCATAGTTCTTGGCCAGATGCTCCACCTTGATCATTATTTTGCCCTCCTAACCAACACGGAAATTTCATTTTGTAAATAGGAGTCGGAAAAAGCCATCCCTTTTTGCCGTTCCGGCAATTTATAAAAATTGGCAAGAGCCAGATCGATCTTCCCCGACTGTAAACCAGCGATGATCCCGTCATAAGACAAATCGGTGATCTCAAGCCGGACTCCTAATATTTGGGCCAGGCGATACGCCAACTCAATATCAAAGCCCACTTTTTCACCATTTGCAACAAAAGCAAACGGTTCGGCGAGCAAGCAGGTCCCCATTTTAAGCGTACCTTCTTTGCCATCCAGCGTAATTTGCGGCATTGGGGGCGCGCCATCCTTGTATTCCAAAAACCATTTTTTAGCCATCCCGGCAATCGTCCCATCAGCTTTTAGTTTGGCGATGGCGGAATTGAGACTTTGCTGCAACGCTTTGTTGTTTACCTGAATTGGAATGGCAATCTCCACCGTAGCCAGCTTTCCCGGGATAATGGCAAACTCATTATTGCTCTTGGCAACTAAATGTTGTAACGTACTTTTATCAAACACAAAAGCATCCGCTTTCCTGGTTTTAACTGCCAAAGCTGCGTCAGCGGGATAAGACATGTCCAAAATTTGCGCCTTTTTAAACCGTTCCCGCACTGCAAAATCACCGGTAGTGCCGGTAATTACACAAATTCGTTTGCCCTCAAGCTGTGCCAGCCCGGTTAACGGTTCATCCTTGGTTGAATTTTTATGAAAAAACCATGTAGTGCTACCGGCAATCAAAATAAGGGCCGCGCCTGTCAACACCGCCATCATCACCAGTCGCTTTTGGCGGGTCGCTTTTCTTTTTCGTTTGGGGTCGGTTTTCCGCTCTACCATATTAAGCAACGCCAACAGCAAGGCGGAAATGGCGAAATAGAGCATTCCGGTCATAATCAACGGAAAGAAGGCGTCAAAGGTCCGGCTGCGGATAATATCACTGGCCTTGGTCAAGTCTTGCACGGCGATATAGCCGACAATCGAGGTCATCTTCACTAATGAAATGAGTTCACCCTTGTAAACCGGGAGCACTTGGCGGAGCGCCTGCGGCATCACAATATACATAAATGTCTGGGCCTTGGTAAAGCCCCCGGCGATGCCCGCCTCAGTCTGACCTTTGTCAATGCTAAGAATGGCGCTCCGAAACATCTCCGCCACATACGCCGCGAAATTCATCCCAAAGGCAATCACCGCTACCAACATCGGGTCAATGTTTACCTTCGCGAACACTACGTAAAAAATCAGCATTAACAACACTAGCACCGGAAGCCCCCGCAACAGGGAGATATAGAATTTGGCAACCACCATAGCCGCTTTGTGCCTTGACATCCGTAAAAAACAGATTAAAGCGCCCAGCAAGGTCCCAAAACAGATGGCGAAGATGGAAATAACGGCAGTGGTCTTCAAACCGTCCAGGATTAATAAGTACCGGTTTTCCAGGACAATATTGCTGTAAAAACTGTTGACGATCCCTTGCCAGAAAGAGCCGGTCGATTCGCCTTCTTTTTTAACACCAAAGACACAGGCGGACAACTTATAATAAGGATCGGAAAAAGCAATCTGCTTCTTTCTTTCCGCGGTAATCATCAAGGTACTGGTGATCATGTCAATTTTATTTGTCAAAACAGCAGCGATTAAATTACCGAACTCCATATCGGAGTACACAAGCTCTTTACCAAGATAAGCGGCGAATCTTTCGACAAGCTCGACGTCGGAACCGATCAGGCGATTATCTTTAACAACCGTATATGGCAAACCTTTATCGCTGACAATACCCACAATCAGCCGGCCATTATTCTTGAGGTTCGCAATCTTCGGCATTTCGGTAGTTCCGTCTTGATACCACCGCTTGATTAAGTCGTCATAGACCCCGTTGGCCTTAATTTCTTTTAAAAACGCATTAAATGCCGTCCTTAATTGTTCATTTTCCTTGTTAAAGCCCATCCCGATGTCCACGGCAAAGACATTATCCACTAATAATTCTAAAGACGGATCCTCTTTTTGATATTCCTTCAACGCTTGGCTGGTCAGAAAGCCGGCGTTAACCTTACCGGACTTGGTCGCCAAAATTAAATCGGGATAGTTTTTATACTGGGACACTTGAGCATCGGGATAGTTTTGCGCCATAAAGGAATCATGCACCGACCCTTGCAGCACGCCCACTTTTTTCTGAGCGATCTCCGCCATGGTGACTGCGGGGGCTGCATCAGGCAAAGCATGGGCCAGATTGGCTTTGAGGGCGATTAACGCCGACTTGTCCTCCATGTACGGATCACTGAAAGCGACCTGCTTGCGCCGTTCCTCGTTAATTGCGATACAATCGGCGATAATATCAACTTTTCCCGCGGAAAGGGCCGCCACCAAAGCCCCAAACTCCATGGTCACGATCTCCATATTGAGCTTTTCCTTTTGGGCGAAGGTTTGGAGCAGTTCAATATCAAATCCGACATACTCGCCATTAGCATAGCCCACGTTTGGCAAATCGCCCACGGCAACACCCAAGACAACCTTTTGCCCGGACCGGTTTTGCTCAAACTCAGGCATTTTGACATTGGCAACATCAGTACTATCAAACCATTTGCGATACATCGTGTCAAAGGAACCGTCCGCTTTAAAGTCCTTTAAAAAAACATTGAATTTTTCCCGCAAAACGGGATTGCCTTTATTAAACCCAATGCCGATTGGAAAGGACAACAGGTCATCGGTTAAAATGCCGATTTCGGGATTGGTCTTGATCACATTTTTAGCGGAATATAAATTGGAGATGGCCACATCGATCTTTTTATTCTTTAACGCCAGGACAAAATCGGAAATACTGTTATACCGCAATATTGTTGCGTCCGGGAAGCGATTGACGGCAAACTTGTCATAAATAGTGCCGACATAGACTCCAATGCGTTTAGCGGCAACATCGTCAAGCGTCGCCATTTTGGCCGTCTTATTTTGCGCACAGCCGCTAAACAAGGAGAGCAACAGGATGATTCCGAAAACCTGATTAAGCACTCGTTTCAAAAACGCACCTCCAAAAAATTTCTGTAATAAACTCCAGAATCTTATAATAAATTTTATTTATATGTAAATTACACAGGTAAAACCATTTTTCCTTTTTTATTCGACATAATTGTAGGACGATCATTTCTGATCGCCCCATTCGTTAAAACAAAGTTGGCCAAACAATCCCAAAAGGTGCAAAATAAAAAACACGACGGTAAAGGTCGGTTATACCGAACCCTCTTTCCCAGCGTGTTTTATGTTTGAAAATTGCCATTATTATTGATCTGGGGCACAAGCCGGACAAAATTGAATGAGTCAAGGAACCGTCCCATGACTCACCACAATTGGCGCTTCGGGATTGGGATTGGCGGAGGTGAGCTTTTACGAGAAACCCAAAAAACAATCCCCCTCAATAGCAAATTAAAAAGACCGGTATACCAAGGCTTATGCAAACTGGCCCAAGATATTAAAACAGCAGAAATTGCTTGTGAAAAAAATATTCTTGTAAATCTGAAAATGCCGAAAGCCCTGTTCATGTTCGTCGGAAACCATAGATGGACTAGCCAGGCAAAGCAAAATCATCTAAAGAAAAAAGACCTTTTGGCCCGAGTGTAAGTCCACCCGTTGTCAATACAGTCTTTTACGAATGCGGTCTTTCCACTCCCGGCAGCAGCGGGCCGCCTTATTTTCCCCACCGGGTCGGAGTACCCTGCCAGAATTGGCTTCCCAGGACAAGGTGAAATTCCTGGACCGGTTGGCCGGGATTGAGCAGTTTGACATCAAGTTCCGGCGGCGCATTAAGAGGCAAAGCTACGATCCAGGAAGCTACCGTCCGTTCCGCACCGGGTTTGCTTCCCGTGCGCCACAGGCTGCAATCCGGCCCATCGGTGGTATCATTGCTGATCCGTTTGAAATCGTCTTCGGTAAGCCCGGAAGGCTGTCCGGTTAATAATGCCCTGATTCTTTGATACCGAAGCCGGCTGCTCTTTCCGATTTTGAGGTTGGAGGCCGCCAAGGGGGCTTCCAAGTAGTAATTGGTATGATATAATACTCCATCCGCAGTGGAGCGAACCGCATAGCGTCCGTCCAACCCGACTTCAATATAGGCAATCCGGGTTTGGTCCGCCACCATGTAAAAATTCGGATACGAATCTTGAAAAAGGGCAGCGGAACTTAAAACTTCGGCCACGCTGGCATAGTTAGCCAGTAATTGAGGGGTCAAAATTGTTTTGCCTTTGCCTTTTCTTCGGATAGCTTTGGGAATACAACTAGCGCTGGCGGTCAGGACTACCAATCCCTTTTCATTAATTCCCGCTTTAATCCCCGCCTTTTTTCCCGGTAGCGCGGCGCAAAGCCCCAAAAATCCAAATTTGTCTCCACTTGCCGGAATTTTTTCCAACCATTGCTGCTGCTTCGGCGTCCAATCCCGGTTTTTGGCTACAAGAGTCAGGTGATCCCTGGTTGTTAAGCCGGTTGCCCCCCATAAGGTACAAGCTCGAACAGAATCAGCCATCACCGTAAAGAGCATTAATCCCGGCAAAACAAGCCCCAAAAGTATTTTATTCTTTTTGGGACGATTAGTACCCATTTCCATTCTCCTGCCGTAATCCCGCCATGGTCACAAATTCCCCCCGGAAATTATTTATCTTTTCACAGCTCTAATAAAAAGTAGTTGCCGTTCAAAATCAATCAAAACCTGATGATCAACGAGAAAGTTATAACCCAAAAAACCATCTACAGGCGGTTGTGCGAAATTATAAAGATAAAAGTCCATCGGTCCAATATCAATTCCGTCCAAATAAAAGTGATCGATTAGCATTGTTTCCGTATCATTTCCCGCAGGCGTCATCTCCGTCGCGACTTGCGGTTTAAGCAAGCCGTAACTTTTCCCTTTTTCATTGAGACAGACGGCACCGGTATCGAGACAGAAACGCAACTCCTTAGCGGTTGGGCCTAACTTTCCCTTACAGATAATACCGATATTTTCGTGTACAAAAGACAATTTCAGCCACTGCGCCAAATCCAATTCCGCCGGATACGTTGTCTTCGGATACAAAACCAACCGTGCATTAGGATAGTCAATTAAAATAATAAAAGACTCCAGTACCATGTTACCAATTATACCGTCACAATCGGGAGTATCGCGCAACTCTTCGAAGGCGGTCACATTTGTTAGATCAAGATCGCCCATTTGGACGAAAGGCAAGGTAAATATTTTCGAATTATAAACGTTTCCGGCAGCGTCCAAATTCTTGCGAACAGTAGTTGAATAATCCACAGTGAGCTCTTGTAAAACCGAAGGCTTGATAGCGAAAAAAACACGATTCGCCCCGGTATCAAGCGTCATCCGCAATACCTTTGCGCCGATTTTAACCTGAAGGTAAGGCATTCCTTTTTCAACCGTCAACGGGATTATTTTCGGAGCAAGTGAAGGATTAACCCCCCCGTATATACTTGCAGTGCTACATATGGAGAAACCAATTATTAACAAACAGATCAAACCCGATTGCCTTATTCGTTTCATTATAACCTCCACACCTGTGATAAGTGCAGACACAAAAGGGATCAAGATACAGGCCAACAACAAACAGCCCCTAATTTTTCATGCCAATCCTTCTTATGCCTTACATTCTATGACTATCGGGCCCCAAAAAAGGGGATGCAATTACAAACATTATAACAAACATTTATTGCGACAACAATACTTTCCTGGTAAGAGCTAATTGCGCTGTACATTTTTTTTGGCGACGGCCAGAGTAATGAAGCCATCTGGGAGCGATAAAAAAGATTGTCAAACTGATAGCTCAGCCAATCCGTCAAGGTCCATCGGCGCGTCTGGGTGGTAGCGCCGAATCTCGGGTAACGGGAAATCGGCTAAAGAAGTTTTTCAGATAATAAATGATAGTCATGTGCCGTTTTTGCTCCTCCTTCGGGAAAAACCCGTTAATTAATTCCTTATAGGTAGCGCCGCTGACCGGCGTTGCCGTTACGAGATTGCCCGCCAAATCGGTCCCGGCGCAAAAACTTACAGTAGCGTTACCAATGCCGTTGCCTACGGTATAGGTATAGGTATATTGGGTGGCGCTGACTCGCGTCATCTTTTCCGTTGCGCTGTTTTCAGCTCCGCTAATCGCGATTTGGACTGCCGGGTTATTGGCAAGCGATTCATTGAAAGTCGCGGTGATTGTCAGGCTGTCTCCGGCTTTCACCGGATTCTTGGAGTAAGTAACTTTAGCTGTCGGGCTGGTCTTATCAAAGTTAACGCTGCTGCCGTTGGTCGTAGTGCTGACAACCGTTCCCGGATTTCCTGCCAGGTCAGCGTAGCTGATTGTAAACGGGATGTTCCCTTCGATATCCCCGCTTTGCAACGTATATAACGCTTGCCAGTTCGTAGCGGCGGCAACGCCGCCAGTATTTACCGCAACTAAATGTCCGGCGATGGTCATGGTCGGCGTGCTAATGCTTTCACTGGCAATAAACTGCAGGATGAGCGTATCTCCGGTTTTGGCTAGGGCCGGATTGGCATTATTTGAAGCAATGGCAACCGTCGCCAAGGTCGGCACAGCGGTATCCACCCTGATTGCTCCGGTCCCGGCAGTGTTATGCAGGTCCGCCGCCGCAACATTCCCGGCTGCGTCACAAATACTTCCGCCGTTTACGATGGATGTCCCGCAGCTAATTCCGTCACTGTCTTGAGCGCCGGCTGTAATTGAATACCGGAAAGTTAACGCGGTGCTTCCCGAACCGCCCTGATATTCGGCAGGGACGGTATTGGAACCGATGGTTACCGGAAGATACGGCGCGTCGCTGACGAAAACCTTCTCGCTATAGTTGACCGTGAAAACCGGCGTTTGTCCGGCCCGATATGTCCAGTTAGCAGGCACATTTACCGAACCGACTGTCGGTGCGCCGGTGTCTTTGCCAACAGTCCCGCTTACGCTTACTCCCCGGTTCCCGGCAGCGTCCGTCAAATAGACCGTCAGGGTCAAGTCCCCATCGGATAAAACGCTCACGTTAATATTTTTGATTTGATCAGCGGCCGTGGCGATTGTACCGTTGCCGGTTACGGCGGCGGTTGCCACATCCGTATCAGCAATGCTGTAGGTGTAAGTCGCCCCGGCTTCCGCTCCGGCGAAGCTGAATGACAACCCCGAATGATTGCTTGCTCCGTTTAACGCGAGCGCCGCAGTCCCACTGTAATCCAGATCGGGACTGACGTCGCCATCCTGTACAGTGTACTGGAAGTATAAAACTTTTCCGTCGCCGGAGGCTCCGGTATAGACAGCTTTTTGATCGGTTACGCCAGTCTCAAGTTCCAAAGTTGGCGTCCCGCCACTGACGGTTACAGCTTGATCGAAAGTCACAGCTAAAGTAACGACAGCGTTCGTCCGATAAGAACCGGGGGCAGTAATCGCACTGACTCCGGTTACTGTGGGGGCACCGGTTACCGTCAGGCTGTCACTGTTAACCGATGATAAGTCGCCTGACGTTGCTTTTAACGCAATTGTATTTTGCGCAGTCCCGCCAACCGTATACTGAAGCGCCAGTCCGGCAAAAGTCGCCTCCCCGTTAGTTGCGGCTTTGGTCACGGTTGTCCCGTCGGTATCTCCGATACACATGAGACTATTCACCGTACCATCGACCGTACCGTCATTCGGATCAGTCACGGCAACTACAATATTCGCTGCATATCCCGTATCAACCACTCCGGCGTCATTCACAGCCCGGATCACCGGAACGGTTGTAAAACTTGTCGTTTGCCCCGACTGAAGCGTAGTCGGCGCAGGCTTCATAAACCCTTTAAGAACTCATTGTCGTCGATATTCACGCCCCAGCCGAGAACCTGTAATTCCAAATCGCTTAATCCATTGAATAGAGACGTATTGCGACTACCCATCAATGTTGCCAAGGTTCCGGTATATCTGGCGTCAACCGGCGCGATCACGGTCAAGGTGCCGTTAATAGCCGGTCTCGCCGTTATCCGTCCCCTTATCCGTTGTTTAAGTAACAGTCTCTGCCGTGGTTCCCTCGCCGCTAATGGCAGCACTCCCACTAGTCACCGTCCCTCCGGCCGGATTAGCCAGCGAATAACCGCAGGACCCCAAAAATAGCCCGGCGGCGGCCACCGAGGTCCACAGTACTTTAGCTGCCTGTTGCCGCAGTCGCCGTTGGATTTGGCGCCGAATTTTTCGTTGCATGGTCACTCACTCCGTTCGTTTTGTTATTCGCGTTTTTCCTTCGTGATTACTAAAATCATTGTTTTGACAAAGCCTCCGTTTTTGAGCAATATTGGATAGCCGCAACCGAGACGCAAATAAAAAGCTATATAATGCTTTTCACGAAACTTTTATTATTTTCGCTAACATTTTACAATATTACTAGACTTTTTGTAACTGTACCTAAGTATAGTTTTTTGCATTCCGGTATAGTTTTTGTGCTTCTTGTATTTTTCTATAAAAAACGGTTGTTGCACCAAAATTGCATAA
>JASFQO010000053.1:0-8953 GCA_050115405.1 Bacillota bacterium | reverse complement strand
CTGATCCCCTATTGTTTACCGGAAATGGTACGTCCCAGTTTTCTAAAGCGTTTCATCACTGAAATGCCTGATATAATTACTGCCTCCGACCATATCATCACGGTCTCTTCCGCAGCCAAACAGGATATTATCCGCTTATTCCCGGTCGATCCGGCAAAAATCTCAGTGGTCCCCTCCGCGCCGGCAACTGCTTTCCGCCGTTTGCCGGCCGCAACGGTCACTCGGGAATTACAGCAAAAATACCGCATCAAGCGGCCCTATATCCTCTATGTTGGCGGATTCAACCCACGCAAAAATGTCGCTGAATTAATCTATGCATATTCCAAAATCAACCGGGAACTCCCGGATGGTCAATTGCTGGTTATTCCCGGCGCCGCCGGGCGCCATCTGCAAAAATTGCAAATCTTGGTGACGGCCTTGGATTTGGAAGCGTATGTGGTTTTCCCCGGTTTCGTTATTTCCGACGATCTGCCGCTGTTTTATAACGGAGCGGACCTGTTTGTTTATCCGTCCCTCTACGAAGGGTTCGGTTTACCGCCCATTGAAGCCATGGCCTGCGGTACTCCGGTAATTGTCGCCAACACCTCTTCCCTGCCCGAAGTCGCCGGGGAGGCCGCTTTATTAGTCGACCCTCGCGATACCTTGAAGTTAGCGGAAACAATATGGCAGGTCTTAACCGATCCGGCGTTAGCCGCCGATCTCCGCGCTAAAGGTCTGGCGCATTGCCAAAAATATACTTGGGCGGCTAATGCCGCCCAAATACTGCAAATCTATCAGCAAACCGTGGATGGGAAATGAGAAGTGAGAGGTGGGGTGGAAAGTGGGAAAAATGAAAAAAGCAACCGGACGACTCTATTTAGACTAAAATGGTTATCAGGTTGAAAAACA
Source organism: Bacillota bacterium (assembly GCA_050115405.1). GTDB lineage: Bacteria > Bacillota > UBA4882 > UBA8346 > UBA8346 > DATCLA01. The sequence continues at coordinate 8,065 of JASFQO010000053.1, read as the reverse complement.
AAAACCCCGGATCAATGTCCGAGGGATTGTTGGCAATAATATTCCAGTATTTATGGTCTGGTGACTTTTGCGGCTTGCGGTCCACGTTCGCCTTCTACAATATCAAACTCAACCATTTGCCCTTCTTCCAAGGTTTTGAAGCCATCCATTTGAATTGCGGAAAAATGGACAAAGACATCTTTACCACCCTCTCTTTCGATAAACCCAAAACCTTTTTCAGCATTAAACCATTTTACCTTACCTTGCATCTGATTTCATCCTCCTAAGCAAAATCTCGTGGAAACTCGTACTAAGCCAAGCCACAAGTAAAACTATAGCATAGGTAAAAAGTATTGTCAAATAAAAGAATCAAAATAAAAACATTGATTTTTCTGGTTTTCTTGGCCCTTCGGCCATTTATTTCCCCGGCCTTAATTTCCAAATATAGCCGTTTATCTGGAAAATCGTTCCTTATAATATCTTATCCCAAGTCAGAATCTCGTCTTGGGCAATCCGTTTTTTGGGTTTTTTTCCCAAAACTTTATAAAAATCGCGCGGCGAAATACCGGTCCCCGGCCGTTTTAAAATCAACATCGCTTCGGTAATCTCCGTCCCTGGTTCGATCGTCATTTTCGCCACAATACTCCGCCGTCCGAATTTGCGAAATTCCAATTCCGCCTCGGTAGGGGACTTATTCTCTAGACCCATTAAAGTTTCGGTCTCCCGGATCGCCTTGACCATCCGGGACATTTCGTAAGGATCCAAAGAAAAAGCATGTGCCAATCCGGGTAGCCCCTTATCCAAAGTGAAGGGTTTTTCGATGATAACGGCGCCGGAAGCTACCGCGACCGGCGCTACTTCAATGCCGGTCGTATGGTCGGAAAAACCAATCGGCACCGCAAATTCCCGCGCTAAAGTCCGGATCACTTTCAGATTAAGCTCCGCCAAAGGAGCTGGAAAACTACTGACACAATGCAAAATTGCCAATTCCGCACAACCGTTTTTCTGCAAAAGTCCTACTGCCTGACGGACTTCTTCCATCGTTGCCATCCCGGTTGATAAAATCACCGGTACCCCTTGTTTGGCAACATAACGCAGATACGGGTCGGCGGTCAAATCTCCCGAAGCGATTTTAAGCGCCGCGACTCCCATCCCCACCAAAAAGTCGACCCTCTCCTCATCAGACGGCGTTGAAAGAAAAGCGACGTTTAATTTTTGACAATAACTCGCTACTTTTAAAAAGGTATTGTCAGTAAGGTCCATTTTTTGAGCCGAATCATGAACTTGTTCTTGATGTTCCCCGGATTCAGCCGGATCACGGGCGAGATTATTCTTTGTCAACAGCAACTTATAAGAGTCATACCGTGAAAGCTTAACTGCGTCAACCCCGGCTTTAACCGCCTCTTCAACCAGTTTAATCGCCAATGCTTCTTTGCCGTTGTGGTTAAAGCCAATTTCTGCAATAATATAACAAGGTTGTGAATTTGAGATAACCCTATTGCCGATATGAAAGTCTTTCATCCTTAACCCTCTCCTTTTTGACTAATTGGCGCCAGGTGTCTCTAAGGCATTTTTATTTTTCGATAATTTACTTCCTAAAAATACTTCACTTCTTTAAAATAATAATTCTTTCTTTAATTATACGTTATCTCAACAAAAAAGCCAACCGCTTAATACCAAATAAAAAAGAACTACCGGTATCGACAGTTCTTTTGCGAATTATTTTAAATCAAGCCAAAATTGTCTCTCGTTAAACATAAAATGGCTCCCCGAGTTGGACTCGAACCAACAACCACTCGGTTAACAGCCGAGTGCTCTACCATTGAGCTATCGAGGAGTATCACCGTCAACTGACAGAATCTATCTTAACACATGATTGGCAATGAGTCAAGTCTCTTTTTAGAGAATTTTTTTGCAGCGTAGCAGCACAACCGTCACAACTTGAGAAAGAACTCTTTGAGTCAGTACGGTTATTTTCGCTTCATGAAAGTCGGGAATTGGCGCCGCAAAACCGAAGTGTCTCTAAGCGGAAAAACTCCGGCTTTAACCGAACGCACGTCTGCCACTGAATAAAAGGCCTTGGGATTAAAACAGTCGATAATCGCCACCACCTTATTTAAGTCGCTGCGATGAATCACCGTATAGACGATACTCACCGGGCCAAACGCTCCTTGGGCAGAAACGCTGGTAACGCCATAACCGGCTTGTTTCAAACCGATAATTAATTGTTCACCGTCATGGCAGGTAATAATCTGAATCACTATCCCCATTGCTAATTTTTCTTTCAGCGTACTCCCAATAAAATTCCCTAATGCGAATCCACCGGCATAAGCAATATAGCAAACAAAATTATTCAAATTTTTCATAATTTGTCCGATCGCCACCAACCATATTAAAACTTCACAAAACCCCAATAACATGGCGCATATTTTCCGGCCGCGGGCGACAAAAATAATGCGGATGGTCCCAATCGTCACATCACAGATTCGGGCCATAAAAATCAACAATGGTAATACAATCCAGGAAAACACTTCATTATTGGTAAGCATCTGGCTATTTCATTTCTTTTGCTACTCGCTCCTTTTCTTACCGGACTTTATTCGCTTTTTTATCCCGATCTCCTGTTAAAAACTGCCAGATAATCAACCCATATCGCGACTAAGCCGCAAACAAAGCAGTACCAAAGATGTCGCGCTGAATTGATGAACTATATTTGGAAAGTTTGTCAAAAAAATAAATTTTTTAAAAGATTAGTTGGGCAACGTTTTTTGCTTTAATTGGCGGTTTTTACTTCAGCCATAATCGCCGTCAGGACCGCTTCCAAAGTCAAACCGTTACAATCCAAGATCATGTCGGCATATTTCTCATATAACGGGACCCTCTCCCGATAAAGGTCACTCAATTGTTGTCCCGGCCCAATCGCAATTCCCCGGCTGGCCATGTTGGTAATCCGGCTTTCAATCTCAGCTAAAGGCAATTGTAAATAAATCACCATTCCCAGCCTTTGCAGATGCGCCATGGCCTTCGGACTATAGACTACACTGCCCCCGGTGGCAATCACCGTATTGTTCGCCGTCAATTGCAAGACCGTCCGTTCTTCGCCGGCTAAAAAAGCGGCTACTCCATCTTCCCGAATAATCTGTGGCAACAGACGCCGCATAGTCTGCTGAATTAACAAATCGGTATCAATAAACATTTTACCCAATGTTTTCGCCAGGACCACGCCAACCGTGCTTTTGCCCGCTCCCGGCATCCCGATTAAAACCAGATTCGTCTTCATGGTCTTGACATTCCTTTCGCGAAAAAAGCCCTTTATTAAAGTTTTATTCGTGTTAACCCCGCCGCCCTCCTGCGCAGTCGGGCGATAAAAAGTCGTAAAACTTAATGTAAACCCCTCAAAATTTACCGGTATAATTTTGCAGTAACTATTTTTAAAAAAAAGCTTGTCAAATCGCAGTGGATATTGTAAAATAAATGTTGCTAAGATGCGCCCGTAGCTCAGGGGATAGAGCACTGGCCTCCGGAGCCAGGTGCACAGGTTCGATTCCTGTCGGGCGCACCATATAAAAACCAAAATATTATACCAGAAATGTCCATCTCTAAAAAATAAAAAAAGCAATATTAAACCGTCTTTGTTACCCAAAGACGGTTTTTTCAATATTAACCAACATGCCTGCATGCCTGCCTGCGCTTCGTTAGCAGGTTGATGGTAAAATGGGAGAACCCATTTTTCCACGCTAACGTTCATGTCCTGGCTGCGCCGGACACAAACTCTTGGGTGAAAATTTCCTGGCGACAATTTTCACCCTACCTTCTACTTTTCTTCGGTTACTAACATAAAAAGCCCCCATAATTCAACCACGTATCAATTGTTGTAACTACTTTTAATTGACGAACTCCTATCAAATCCAGTCCTAACAAAGAAATAACCGTCGAGGAAGAATTAACGATACCTCTGTCGAGCAAATCGTCTGAATGATGAATACCACAAAGTTCCTGCATTTCATTCATTTTTCTCACCTCCTCTACTGAAGGTATTAGTATTATATGAAATTTTTCCACATTTTTTCCCCAAATCACCGAAAAAATTATAAATTCCTAAATTGTTATTCCAAAAGATTTAAAATACAATAAGATCGGAGGTATTATGCTTGGAAATCCCCCAGTACGGTCCGTTCCGCTTGGCGAATCGCAGTCTCGCTCGGGGTCAAGTTATCCTCATAAAACAGCGGACTGGTCCAACCCAGTTGGTCCCATTTATCCTTAGCTAATCCATTATAGGGTAAGATTTCGACTTTCGTAAGATTGGGCAACCGGGCGGCCCAGTCTTTCAGGGCTTGCAAGGCTTCGGGCTGATCGGTCCAGCCGGGAATCAGGACATAACGCAACCAGACCGGTTGACCTGTCCGGGCTAAACTGAGCCAGTTGGCGGCCACTGGTCCCACCTGGAGCCGGGACAAGGTCTCCGGTTCCAGCGGATGTTTAACCGAAAACATTACCAAGTCCGCGGCTTGCGTCACTTTGGCAAACATCTCGGGCGGCCCCCAGCCGGAAGTGTCCACCGCCACATGCCACCCTTCCTGCCGGGCCGCAGTCATTAACTCCAGGGTAAACTCCGGCTGGGCCATGGGTTCACCGCCGCTGACGGTCAGTCCGGGCTGCCGCAAAAACGGCCGGAACCGTCCAATGCGCCGCAACAACTCTGCAACTGAGATGTTTGTACCACCTTTAAAATCCCAGGAATCCGGATTGTGACAAAAGATACATCCGACCGGACATCCCTGCAGAAAGACCACTACCCGGGTCCCGGGTCCATCAACCGTGCTGAAACTATGAATCGATTGAATTCGCCCCATCACTCATCACATCCGCTCATAAATCGTCCGTTCAATCACTTCCAGCTGCTGTTCCCGGTTAAGTTTGGTAAAATGCACCGCATAGCCCGACACCCGAATCGTCAGGTTGGGATAAACTTCAGGGTGCTCCATCGCCTCCACCAAAACCTCGCGGCTATAAACATTGACATTGATATGATGCCCGCCTGCGCCAAAATAACCGTCCAGCAATACGGCTAAGTTATTGACCCGCTCATCCGACGTCTGCCCCAATGCGCGCGGCGTAATCGAAAAGGTATACGAAATTCCGTCACGACAAATATCATACGGTAATTTCGCCACTGACCGCATTGCCGCCACTACGCCGTTTTTCTCCCGGCCATGCATCGGATTGGCTCCCGGGGCGAACGGTCGCCCGGCGGAACGGCCGTCCGGAGTCGGCCCGGTCTTCTTCCCGTAGACCACATTCGAAGTGATGGTCAGGATCGACAATGTGGGGACGGCATTCCGGTAAATCGGCTGAGCGGCTAAGGATGCGTAAAAATAACGCAGGACCCGGACAGCCAAGCCGTCGGCCTGGTCATCGTCATTACCGAAACAGGGAAATTTCCCTTCACTGTGAAATTCGGTGGCAATCCCCCGTTCGTCCCTGGTTACCTTGACCCTGCTCTGTTTAATCGCGCTCAAGGAGTCGGCGACCACCGACAACCCGGCGACGCCAAACGCCATATGCCGGTGGGGATTGGAGTCGATTAACGCCATCTGCACCCGTTCGTAATTGTATTTATCATGCATATAATGGATACAATTCATGGTGCGGCTGTAGAGGACCGAAAGCCAGGTCAAGACTTTTTCGTAATTGCTCCAAACCTGATCCCATTTCAAATATTCCCCTTCAAGAGCCGGGACCTCAACCACTAAAGCCCCGGTAATTTCATCCCGGCCGCCATTAATCGCCAATAACAATGCTTTGGCCAGATTCACCCGCGCGCCGAAAAACTGCATATCTTTGCCGAGTCGGGTGGCCGAGACGCAACAGGAAATTCCATAGTCATCCCCAAAAATCGGCCGCATAATCTCGTCATTCTCAAACTGAATTGTCGAAGTGTCAATCGCAATCTTACAGCAATATTCACGAAAAGGTTGCGGCAGACGCGGGCTCCAGAAAACGGTCAGATTGGGTTCCGGCGCCGGGCCAAGATTGTTCAGTGTCCGCAACCAGCGGTAATCGGTTTTGGTCACTAAAGTCCGGCCGTCTTCCGCCATCCCGCCTACCGACTCGGTAATCCAGGTCGGGTCGCCGGCGAATAGCTCATCATATTCCGGCGTCCGCAGATGCCGCACCAGCCGCAGTTTAATCGTCAATTGGTCCACCAGTTCCTGAGCTTCGGTTTCGGTGATGGTCCCTTCCTGTAAATCCCGTTCCAGATAAATATCTAAAAACGGACTGTTATGCCCCAAAGACATCGCCGCCCCGTTTTGTTCCTTAATCGCGCACAAATAGGCCATATAAAGCCATTGAAAGGCCTCCCGGGCATTGAGCGCCGGACGGCTGATATCGCAGTCATAAGCTCTGCCAAGTTCCGCCATGCGTTCCAACGCCCGTACTTGATCGGCGATATCTTCCCGAAGATGAATGGTTTCATCGTCCAAATTGTCCATCGCATAAAGATCCCGTCGCTTTTGTTCCATTATAAACGCGGTCCCGTAAAGCGCCACCCGGCGATAGTCTCCGATAAGCCGGCCCCGGCCGTAAGCGTCGGGCAGGCCGGTAATAATCCCCAGTTTGCGTGCTTGCCGCATCGCCGGAGTATAAATCCGAAAAATGGCTTCATTCTGGGTACGCCGGTACCGGGTAAAAATTTTAGCCATTGTTTTATCCGGCTCGACTCCCCGGGCTTTACAAGCCGCCTCAACCATCCGCCAGCCACCCCAGGGATTGACCATCCGTTTTAACGGTTCATCGGTCTGCAGACCGACGATGACTTCATCTTCCTTGACAATATAGCCGGGCGACCAGGCGGTAATGCCCGCCACCCGTCTGGTATCAATCGCCAATACTCCGCCGGCGGCCCGTTCCTGCTCCATGAGTTCCTGACATCTGGCCCAGACTCGCCCGGTGCGTTCCGACCGCTCCGCTAAAAAAGACGCCCCACCATAATAGGGCCGGTAATTTTCCCGGATAAACTCCGCCACATCAATCCGGTCCCGCCATACTTCCCCTTTAAAACCACGCCATGCATCCATTGTCCAGTACCTCCTTTTAAGATAATACTCAGGTGGTCATCCGCCCTGCTGACAACGCAAAAAGCCGCCTGAGCATATAGCGCCCAGGCGGCCGGCAAGTAATCATCCGTATTCCCCCGTGGTAATCCACTGTTCCGCCAGTCATACGGTGTCTGTTTAATTAATTGTAGCCAATCCGCCATCGAAAGTCAAGGGGCATATTTCGGAAGCTTCTTCACAATGATTACCAGCAGCATATTTATTACCATCTAACTGTTTGTTTAGGGCCAACATTCTCACCCCATTTTCCTTTTGTGCTTCAGATCTTGTTGTTAACCGTTATTCGGAAGTGCAAACGGTCAGATCCGGAGCCCAACACGGTTCTTTAAGGTGTTTACCGCCGTCGCTGGCAACTAAATACCATTGAGCATTAACCCCCTTTTCCAAAACCTCATCATAATAGACCGCGCCCAAGGCAAACCGGTCGGAAGTTAATAATTTCCCGGTAAAAAATAAAATAGCGCGGCCGCCCGCCTCTCCCCAGGCCGGATGGCGGTAGTTGTCATTTTTGCCCCAGCTATAAACAGCTTGCTGTAATTGGGGTGCTTCAGCAAACGGCTTGATAGTGGCGATAAAACGTGGCCCGGTAGATATCTCATAAGTCTCGACCGCCAAAGTTTCATTGTCGGAGGCCCAAGCCGGATGATAGACATTATTGGCGGTGGTGATTTGTTTGGGATTGGGGGTCAGGGTCTTGTTCAAGTCATACACCCAAAGCTTATACTGTTCGTCAGTGGCGTCTTTTTTAATATAAGCGATTTTAGTACCGTCGGGACTAAGCGCCGGGACCAAACCGCCCTCGTCATCTATTTTCAATACCGTATTACTTGAATCGCAATAAAAGACCTTATACTTTTTTGGGTAATTTCGGTTGGACTGGAAGACGAATTTTGTACCACTTTGGTCAAATGTACAGTGGCGATCATCGTTAATATCGTCATTACAATCGAAACCGGTTTTCTCTC
>JASFQO010000052.1:0-9014 GCA_050115405.1 Bacillota bacterium | reverse complement strand
TATAGTCCTTTTTTATCATAATGATAGATTAAGCCGAATGAATTTATCTTTTTACGTTCCTAATAAATCAGTTAGCTGGGATGATTGGTCCGAAGAAAAAGAACTGGAGACAAAAAATCGGCAAGATAATTTGTTAAAACAAAACTTTGGTGACCCACCTTATGAGTATCAATGGGGCAGCTTGGAATCGGTATACGATAAAAGAAGTGGAAGTTCACATTTGATAATTTCCTACAGGTAATACAAAAGATATGAAGTATGATAATTTTTCTGCTGACAAGGAAAACAACGTTATATCTTGGCAAATTGATAAAGAATTAATATCTATTGAATGTCCAGATTTAGACAACGCTTATCTCTTCCCTAAAGCTAATCTTATTCTTGCACTCGTTGGCAAAGGAAATTATCCATCAACGCTTATTGGATTTTCTGAAAAAGGAATACGAAAATTTGAAGTTAATGCACCGGAAGAATTCGAATTTTCTTATCTCACAGAACATCCAACCGCAGGTATTGCTGTTGTGTGCGTAGCAGATAAGCGCATTGACGGATGGATAGATTGGCATTTCTCTGTAAACCCATCTACGGGAGAATTAAAGCGCCATTGTCCGGCCTATTGAACGTCTAAAAACATCTCGGGGATCGCCGACATAAACCAAGGCTATGCGACGCCGGAGAAGCGGATTCAGGAAGCTCTCGGTCATCGTATAGCCTCCCTTTATGTACGCCTAGCTGCGGAAAGAAAATTCGAAGAGGTTAGCGCCGCTAGGTTCGCTTGATTCATTGCCCGGCGCCGTTCCCATCTAGCCGCCATCCGTAGCGGCTCGCCGGGCGAAGTCGGCGTTGGAGCGGCTTCGCAGTCCACCCCTGCCCGCCCGATGTGGATCAAGCAGCCCACTCACCCACCGTCCCCCAGGGGACTCCTTTTTTTAAATCCGGAATTGTAGTCGGGACATGAACTCCCGCCCGTCCCTTTCATGGTGGGAATGGTAATTCGCGGCTAAAAAAAGTCAAGGCTAAAACAAGCTCGCTACGCTCGGCCTTGACTTTTTTTATCCTGCTCATTGGGTGGCGACTATGAAAGGGACGACGGGGTGTGGGCGGAAGAATTCTATTTTTCCTCCAATAATGATTCAACATAAAAACACCCATTCGGGTTAAGTAACCAATCATAAAGACTGTCATCTGAGACGCAATCAACTATGAAATCTTCTTCTTTTGCGGCTTTTATTGCATTTAAAATTTCCTGTTTTGTAAATCCAGCTTGTTCTTTAAGTGTTGATGAATTTACTGATTGGCCTCCGTTATCGCCAAGTTTATATATCGCCGTCAGAACTTTATCCATATTTTTTTGTTCGTTAGATTTTTTACGTTTCTTTGCAATTTTATCAATTATATCTAATGCAGAATTTAATTCGCTGATAACCATATTCTATACTTCCCTGTGAAATTAATTCGTTTTTTCTTAAATTGAATATTTTATTTAATATTCCTTCTTTGCTGGGAGCCCTCGGGGCAGACGGGTGACACGGCCCACAAAACCAGCATCGGCGGGCGGGGGACATCTCTGGCGCGGCAAAAAAGGATCACGGATGAGCCGGTCCAGGACGGACAGCCGCGTCGATTGACAGGACCCGATAGGATAGGCCCAGCGAGGGTTGGATAATTCGGATTACGTCATAGGCCAGGGCTGCTTTGAATGGGCCTGGGGCCGTTGCACGTAATGGCGCAGTTATACGATCCCGCGGAGATTTCAGCCCACAAAGTTGGCGGCAAAGGATTAGCTAGTCATTTGTTTTATTGGTTTCTAATGCCCGTTTAGCTCGGTTGTTATTAACGAAGGTTTCCAACACAAACTTTATTGCCGATCGCTCTTTTGGTCCCATTTGGTCAATTTCTCTAAAAAAATCAAACAATTCAGGGTCTTTGATTTGAGGTTTTCCAAGCTCACTATCGGGGTTGGCGGATAAAAGATAATCAACCGTCACTCCAAATACCTCAGCCAGTTTGCGTAACGTTTCCGCAGATGGAACCGAATTTTCTTTTTCATAACGGCAGATTTGACGGCCATCGATTTTTACCATTTTTCCAAGCTTATCTTGACTCCACTTACGTTCCTTACGCAGTTTATATATATTTTCCCCTAAACTCAATACCAACCCCCCTATCTGGGTTTAATTCTAGCATAGTTTAAGGAATTTTTGTACAAAAATCTATTGACAAACTGTGTATTTTAGGGTAATATCAGTGTATAGAACTACACAAAAAAATTCAAGGGGTTGCCGCTCCTCCACCAAGACGATCGACAACCCCACCAGCCACCACGAAAGGATAAGCCTTCCGCGTGTCTACATCTATTGTACCACAGCAAAGGCTTTCCTCTCAAGTGGCAACGCCGCCTTGTAGGCAAACCAAAAAATGAGAGGAGAATGACCATGACCGAATCCAAAACCACCCCCGATCTCACCGGGCTACTCCGAGAAATCCGCGAATCCCTCGCAGCCGGACGAATCGATCTTAACGATGCCGATATTGTCCGAAAGACGTTTGAAAAAAGCGGGAACGAGCGCGGCCGATTCATCTTGAGACACTTCGAAAAACTTAACAACATCCAAACCTACTATGAAACCCGCCCCTATGGTTTTAAATTCCATGACTTCACCTACGATTGCCGTTCAACCGGCCCGAAAGAGACGGCCAAGATCGCTGTCGCCTTAAAAGAGGCCCTGGCTACTTTGTCGTTTTATTCGCGATTGGAGGGCGGCAAATGAGAAAGCCCCGTCAAATGGCGGCGCACCCCGTAGACAGACCAAAAAATGAGAGGAGAATGAAAATGAAAATGACCGAATCAACCCAATTGACTCAATCCATCCCCGACCACACCGGACTACCCCGGGAGGTCGAAGCATCCCTGCAGGCCGGACGGATCAGCCCCGAAGAAGCCGACGCCATCGGGAAAATCTTTCATAACCTCGGGAAGAAAAGCGGCTACGCCGCCTTAGAGCACCTTGAGATCCATCATTACATCAGGCCCTACTATGAAAGCACCCCTAAAGGTTTTAAAGTCTGCGCCTTCACTTTCAATTACAGTACCAGCGTGGCAGAAAGCGAAAAAATGGCTGCCGCCTTACGGGAAGCGTTGCAGGTCCTGGAATTTTACCTGCGGATGGAGCGTGACCCCAGATGAGAGTCCGGTTACTCACCGTCAGTACTGTCAGCGCCAACGGCAAAGAAGTCCCGGCGCTGCGAATTTCCGGGGACTGGCTGGCCAAGGCCGGATTTTGCGGGGGCAAAAACTTCATTATCCAGGAGCGCACCGGCCAGCTTACCCTGCAGCTGGTCACTTTAGAGGAGGCGGGCCCATGCAAATAAAGACCAAAGACCTGTACTGCGCAGCATATATCGTCAGCCGCGGCGGGACGGTCGAAGAAATCCGGTTAACCGAGGACGGGCGGCGGGGCCGCCCCGCCTCGGCCATTTTCGTCTTAAGCGGCGAGGACGTGGACGGACTCGCCCAGGAATTCCTCCACGGCCGGGCGGAGGCGAACCTGGCCACCTTTAAAGTGGCCATGCACCAGCTTAAAGGGATGATGTTTGACAAGCTGGACGCCAAAGGTTAACGATGGAGCAGACCAAAAAGGAGAGTAGAAAAATGGCCCGGATACCCGAAACCGAACTGGAACGGATTAAACAGGAAATTTCAATCGTGACTTTAGCCGAAAACCACGGCATCAAACTGGAAAAACGCGGCGCGGACTTAATTGGCGTATGCCCATTTCATGATGACCATCACCCTTCTTTAGTCATCACTCCCCAGACGAATCTCTGGCACTGTTTCGGCTGCAACGCCGGGGGCAGCGTCATTGATTTTGTCATGAGACTGGAAAAAATTTCGTTTCGCCGCGCCGTGGAACAACTAAGCGGCAGTCCCACCGGGAAATTGGCCGCGGACTTGTCCGCCGCAGTCGCCTCCACCGGCCGCGACCGCGACCGGCAAAAGCTGTTAAACCGGGTGACCGAATTTTATCACCAGACCCTCTTTCGCGACTTGAAAGCCTTGGAATACCTGGCCAAACGGGGTATTCAAGGCGAAGAGGCCATGCGGACTTTTAAAATTGGCTATGCCAACCGGACTTTGGCCTACGCCGTCCCGGACCCACTCCGGTACGACTTGAAAGCCGTGGGAGTCTTGCGCGACACCGGCCATGAACACTTCGCCGGATCGGTAGTCATTCCGATCCTTGATGAAAACGGCAATACTTTGGAGATTTATGGCCGTAAAGTGAGCAACGATCTCCGCAAAGGCACCCCGTTGCATCTTTATCTGCCCGGCGAACATCGGGGCGTCTGGAATCTTGCCGCCTTTAAAGCCGAAAAAGCGATCATCATTTGCGAAGCCTTGATCGACGCTTTAACCTTCTGGGTAAACGGCTTGCGTAATGTCACCGCGAGTTTCGGGGTGAACGGCTTTACCGCCGACCTGCTGGCCGCCTTCGACCATTACGCCATCGAAAAGGCATATATCGCCTACGACAACGACCCGGCCGGCAACCAGGCCGCCGCCAACCTGGCGCCCCGTCTGGCTCAACTCGGGATTACGGCTTACCGGGTGAATTTCCCCTACAGCCTGGATGTTAACGCCTTTGCCCAAACCCAGGAAAATCCCGCCGCCGCTTTAGCCGAGCTGGCGGAAACCGCCACCCTGATCGCGCCGGGTTTTACCGCCAACGCGGCAGTCACCGCCGCTGCCGGACCCGCCCAACCCCAGCCGCCGGCCAATACCCAACCTGCCGTCGCCCCGAAAATGGCCGTCGCAACAAATGGCGAAGCGGTCACCGTCACCATCAGCGGCAGGGTTTATCAAGTTCGCGGCCTCTTCAAAAACCGGGCGGAAACCTTAAAAGTCAACCTGCGCCTGGTCCGGGAAGGCCGGTTTTTTATCGACACCCTGGACCTGATGAGCGCCAGACAGCGCCAGGGGTTTTCCTTAGCCGCCGTCAAGACCGTCGGCCTGGAAGCCGGGACCATTCAAGAAGACTTGACCCAACTGATTTTAAAACTTGAAAAGTTAAAACAAGCTACTAGACAGAGCAAATCCGAAAAACAAGCCTACCAAATGACCGACCTCGAAAAACAGGAAGCTGTCAATTACTTAAAGCAGCCGGACCTGGTCGATCGCATCCTGTCCGATTTTGCCGCCGCCGGGACAGTCGGCGAAGAAACCAACAAGCTGGTCGGCTACCTGGCCGCCATCTCCCGTAAACTCGACGACCCGTTGGCCATCGTGATCATGAGCCGCAGCGCCGCTGGGAAATCATCCCTGCAAGACGCGATCTTAGCTTTTGTGCCGGAAGAAGATCAAGTCAAATACACCGCCATTACCGGCCAGTCGCTTTTTTACATGGAGGAAAACGCCTTAGTCCATAAGGTTTTAGCCATCGCCGAAGACGAAGGGGCCGAAAAAGCCACCTACGCCATTAAGACCATGCAAAGCGACAAAAACCTTAAAATTGCCTCCACCGGCAAAGACCCCCAAACCGGCAAGATGCGCACCCAGGAATACCAGGTCAAAGGCCCGATCGCGATCATGCTCACCACGACCGCCGCCGCGCTCGACTACGAGACCGCCAGCCGCTTTTTAATCCTGACCGTTGACGAGGACCGGGATCAGACCCGGAGCATCCACCAGCGCCAACGCGAAAGCGAAACCCTGGCTGGAATCTTGGGCAAGCTCGAAGCCGAGGCCGTGATCTGCCGGCAGCAGAACGTCCAACGAATGCTCCGACCCTTGCTGGTGGTGAATCCCTACGCCCAGGAGCTGACCTTTTTAAGCGATCGGCTGCGTACCCGGCGCGACCATAAAAAATATCTCGGGCTCATCCGGGCCATTGCCTTTTTGCGCCAGTACCAAAAGCCGGTCAAGAGTGTCACCCACCAAGGCCGGGAACTCAACTACATCGAAGCCGATCTCCAGGACATTGCACTCGCCAACCGGCTCGCCAGCGAAATCCTGGGCCACTCATTAGACGAAATGGCCCCGGCCACCCGCCGCCTGCTTGACCTGATCTGGCAACTGGTACAAACCAAAATGAAAGCAACCGGCCAGACTCAAACCGAGACCCTTTTTAGCCGGAGAGAGTTGCGCGAAGCCACCAATTGGGGCGATACTCAGCTTTATACCCACTTAAGGCAATTGGTCGACCTCGAATACCTCTTAATCCGCAGCGGCCAAAACGGCCAACGCCATCTCTATGAGTTGCTTTACAAAGGCGAAGGCCGGAAAGGCCAGAAGTTTCTCTTGGGACTGCAAGATCCCAGCCAACTGAAACCCAAACTACGACCGGAGCTTTCGGGCGGTTAGGTTCACCTTTCGGGTAGCTTTCAGGCCGCTTTCGGCCGGCTTTTTGGAAGAACAATCACCTTCAAATTCAGTAGCGGCAAGCGTTTTCCGGAAACCTCTCGGAAAACCTGGAAAAACATAAATACCCCTAAAAAAACGGGGCTGTCGCACATAAAAACAGTCATACGACAAATTAACAAAAAACTAAGCTAAAACAGACAAAGGAGGAAACCAAGATGGAAAAACAGTTAAAAACGATGATCGAGAATTATCTCGAATCCCGGAAGCTCAAAGGATTAAGCCCGGAAACGCTTCGACTCGATAAAACGGCTTTAAACAAATTCACCGCCTATTTAAAAGCCGCCGGACTGGAATTTAACCGGGTAACCTTAACCGACCTGCGCAATTATCACGCCCACTTACAAACTCAAGGCTTAACTCCTGCCCTGTACAAATATCTCTTGACCGTCAAAGCTTTTTACCGCTATTGCCAGCAAGAAGATTACCTGTTGTTTAACCCGGCGGCGCAATTAGTCCTGCCGAAAGTAGCCAAAAAAATCGCTAAAATCATCCCGACACCAGCCCAGATCCGGCTCTTGTTAGCCGCTCCGGATCTAACCGACTTAACCGGATTGCGAGATCGGGCCATCCTGGAACTAGCCTACTCCAGCGGACTACGGATCGGTGAAATCATTAACCTCAATTGCCATAATCTCAACTTCCAGTCCAAAGAAGCGCGCATTTACGGCAAAGGCGCTAAAGAACGAACTGTCCCATTTGGCAAAAGCGCCGCCTATTACCTAAAACTCTACCTGAAAGCCAGACCACGCACCCCTAACCCCGCCTTGTTTCAAGACTTGGCCGGAAACCGGCTCGGCGTCTACACCTTAAAAAACCGTTACCGGAAATACAATCGCCGCTTGGGATTTAACTTCACCTTTCACAGTCTTCGTCACGCCTGCGCCCTGCATATGCTGCAAAACCACGCCGACATCCGCCACGTCCAGGAACTGCTGGGGCATCAGGATTTAACCACCACTCAAATATATACCCGGTTATTGCCGTTTGACTTAAAACAAGCCCATCGCCGCTCCCACCCTGGGGAAAAGGGGGCGCTACCGCTTGGATAATCAGGCCTACATCGAAAAATTTATTGCTTACCTCAAGCTCAAAGGATACACTGCCCGAACTATCGAAGGCTATCAAAACAATCTCCGCCAATTTCAAACGTTCCTCGCGGCGCGCCGGCAAAAGATCCCTAATTTAACCCACGCCGAACTCCAGGAATACCGTTCTTACCTGTATTACCAGGAGTACCGCGGCCAACCATTAAACATCGGTACCCAACGTCACCGGCTAATCGCCATCCGGATGCTGTTTAAATACTTAGCCGCCGAAACCCTAATCTTAGTCGATCCGGCAGCTACCCTGGAATTACCGAAAGAGCCGCAAATGCTGCCTCGCGTCATCTTAACCGCCCGGGAAGCCACCAAAATTTTAGAGTCAATCAACGTCAAAACCGCCATGGGCTTACGCGACCGGGCGATCATCGAAGTTTTATATTCCAGCGGCATTCGCGCCAGTGAATTAGTCGGGCTCAAACTGGACAATTTAGACCTGGAACAAGGCTATCTCACGGTTGAACAAGGCAAAGGCAACAAAGATCGGGTTGTCCCGCTCGGCAAAACCGCCTGCCACTGGGTACGGGAATATTTACAGCAAGCCCGGCCGAAAATCGCTGCGGCTAATGAGGTCTTTCTTTCCATGCACAAACCCTACCGCCCGCTTTACCGGAAAGCGATCGCTGAGATTTGCGCCGCCCGTTCCCGACAAGCGGGGATCAAAAAGAAAGTTACCAGCCATACCTTTCGCCACACCTGCGCCACATTGATGCTGAAAGGTCATGCCGATATTCGTTACATCCAAGAGCTGTTAGGCCACAATTCGCTAAAGTCAACTCAAATCTACACCAAGGTCACGATCCAAGACCTCAAAAAGGCCCATGCCCGTTGCCACCCCCGCGACAAAGGCTAACAAATCTTTTTTTTTAGCCGTTAAAATTAATTTGCCTTAAAAATGTTAGTCATTGCCAATTTGGACTTAATTGGATAAAATCGTATTAAAGACAAATTCGCGTCATGGAAATTAGGGGACGTGAAAACTTTTAACGACATATCACTTTTTTAAAAAATCCCAAGTCCAGAAACCATTGATACTATTGGCTTTTCCAAAAACCCGTTTAACCGTTACCTGACCTAAGTCTGGGATGGCGATGCGCTGCTCGGGGAACTCCGGTCCGAAACGAAGGGGTCGGGCCCGGGCGATGGAAAAACCGGCGTTGACGCAGATACCGAACCTGCGGAAACGGCCTGTACCCGATTACGGGAATGGGTGTATTACCCCGGGAGTTTCGAGCCGCTGGCGCTGGTCGAGGCGGATGGGTTGACCGGGGAGACTGACGCAACCGAGACCGCTAAAACAGCTAACGAGCGGGTTTACTACTACTGTAACCTGCCCAACGGCTGTCCCGAGCGCTTGCTGGACGAAGACGGCAAGATTGTCTGGGCGGCGCGATATGACGCCTTTGGGAAAGTCAAGAAGCTGCCGGTGGATGAGGTAGAGCAGCCGATTCGGTTGCAGGGGCAGTATTTTGATGAAGAGACGGGGCTGCATT
>JASFQO010000051.1:0-9097 GCA_050115405.1 Bacillota bacterium | reverse complement strand
TATTTAAGGGACCGGCCGTATCCACCCCGTCGCCTCGTGAAACCGTCAGAGTAGTGGTCCCCCCGTTAATCGTGAGACCCGTTTTGGAATTTAAACCGTCCTCACTGGCAACTACGTTAATCGTTCCATCGTTAATAATTAGATTGGCCTTGCTTTCCAGGCCTTCAACCGCTTTGGTGACATTAATCGTCCCCCCGTTAACGGTGAAATCGGTAGCAGTTTGCACGCCGTCACTACCCGCCGCCAAGGTCAAGGTACCGTCATTGATGACCATATCGGCGTTTTCACTTTCAAAGCAGTCGGAAGTAGCGGTAATTTTGATCGTTCCGCCGTTAACCTCTATCGTATCATTGACGTGAATTCCGTCAGTAACTGCCGAAGTAACGGTAATGTTGCCATTTTCAATTGTAAGGTCATCATCACAACAAATTGCATGTTTGTATTTGCCGGCAATAGTCAGACTGCCGGACCCCTTGATCTCCAAATCGTCATTACTGAAGATAGTCGCTTTGGCTTCGCTATTGATGTAATTGGAGCCGTCGGTCAGGGTATTGCTGGTCCCTTCCGTTAAAGTAATAAAGGCTTTATCAGCATTGGCAATATAAATCGCCGGACCGGTTGTATTGGTGATACTGACCTCACTGAGCCGCAGCTTAACTTTTTCGGTGGTATCCACATAAATTTGTCCGTCCGTCAAAGTCCCGGTAACGGTAAAATCGCCACCGTCGCTAATCTTAACCGTTGACCCATTGGTGGTGACTCCGGTCCCCGAATAGGTAATCGTTGTCCCCAAGGTAATCTCGCCCTGATTATCTTTCCAGGCGTCATCACTGCCTGCCGTAGGAGTCGGCGAAGTGCTCGCAGTTGTCGTAGCCGTGGCTGTCGGAGTAGCAGTTGGCGTAGCTGACGGCGATGCCGAACTCCCTACCGTAGCGCCATTCAGACTAAAACTGGTCGGTTTATCATTTGTCCCGCTGTAGCTAATATTGAACCCAAAACTAACACTCCCATTTGCCGGTATGGTTGCGTTATATATTTGATTGGTCACCGTTATGGCGCTCCCGCTTTGCGTATATGTTCCGTTCCATATATTGGTAATTTTTTGGTTGCCGGAATATGTCCAACTTAACGTCCAACCATCGATGGCGGAGGTTCCTTTATTAATAATGGTCACGCTCACGGTAGCGCCGCTACCCCAATCAAATTGAGAATACTCCACTGCATAATCTCCGGCCGCGTTGGCTGTATCGGAATTTGGCCGTATCAAGCCAAATAATAATAAAAGTCCAAACAACAAACATACTGAAGTAACAAACAATTGTTTTCTGTTTCTCTTTAGCAAAAACCGCACCCCTCTTCTTTAACATATATTTAACTAGTTGCAAACCTAGCCTTAATAATTATATCATATTTTTGTCAAAATTTCCTTTAAATTACTTTTGAAGCGCAAGAAAAAACAGCCTTGATTGGCTGCTCTTATGGCTGGCGACCGTATAAACGCCCGCCGGAAGCTGGAGACTAGTACCTTGGAAACCTTAAAACTGTGGATATAATCTTTTTAATTTGATTCTTGCATCGTCAGTCGTAAATTGCCGGTCGACACCTTTTTGGTTATCATTTCGGGCAGTCTCCCATGCCAGTAATTCAACACTTACGAAGGTGAGGCTTTAATTCGTTTTTTTAAAATAGTTCTTACCGAGACATGAAAAATACTATCAACATAGGCCAATTCTACTGCTTTATCAGCTAAAAATCGTAGAGACCATCTGGACTGACCTGCTGGTGGAGTTGTACAAGAAAGTGCAATAATTTTGGCTTCAACATCCCCGGTAAACTTGATTTCTGTCGGAGGTTTATCGCGTTTTTTTCTGCAGATAACTGCATCTAAGCCTTGTTGAACATATCGTTTTCTTATCGCGAATACTGTCTGTAGGTGTACATGAAAGAGTTTTGCGATTTCAGTTTCGCTTCAGAATAAAATCCCGCAAGATAAGCTTCGCGGGATTCGAGTACACTCTTTTAAATTCTGTCTCCAGACTAATGAATTCCTTAGGCCTTATTAAAAAAATTAACGATTTTTATCCGGCATCCGGCTTCCGGAAGGTCACTTCCACCAAATGTTCCCCCGGATTATCAGTACGGGGAATCAGATTGTCCGGAAGCGTTTGACCATCCAACTTTATAGTAGCGTGACCGTCGCCGATCCGATAAAAACCTGCCGGTTTGGTAATCCGAAACCGGTAACTGCTCCGTCCCGGTCGAATCAGGTACTCCAATTCGCGTTCGGTTGTTTTTAAGATTGGATCAATCCGCATCCCCTGTGGCGTAAATTCGATTCCATACGCCGCCAGTAACGCCAAAGCCAGCCAGGTTGAGGTTCCGCTTAACATCGGCCCGATATTTTCACCGGTCTCGCTATTGTTGTATTGGGTGCAAAACCGGGGATTGCCCGCCACTAAATAAGGATTCTTGACTGCCTTGTAGGGTAAGACACGATCAAACATCCAGTAAGCCAAATCCGCCAGTTGGGAGGCCAATTGCGGATCTTGAACCTGTTTGGCGGCTTTGAGCATCGCCGCCACGGCCATCATCGAAGCGTGCTTAAAGACCGCCCCGTTTTCTCGGTCGCCAGGAAAATATTCTCCGGTAGCCGTTTTGGGGGAAACTTTACTCAAGTCTGCCGGAGTGACCAGCTTCAACCCATAAGGAGTTTTTAAAACCCGTTTCAAAACCCCCAACATCGTGGCAATCTGCGCTTCAGTGGCGGTATTGGAGAGGATTGACCAACTGAATGAGTTTAAAAAATAAGTCCCTTCCAGGGCCGGGTCGGCTGAAAACCCGTCGCCTTTTGCCCCTAAATAACGCGATTCATTCCCATTGGCGGACCGGTTAAACAAGATCCGGGCAAAAAAGTCTTCCTTCCAGGCATGAGTCTGTAAATTTTGATAAAGTTTCTCCGCTAACCACTCCAATTTGGCCAGATATTCATCATCCTTTTTCGCCTGCGCCAATAAGCGGGTTTCGTCGAGCGCCAGTTTCAACAGGAACGCATTCATCACACTTTCGGAATAATCACTGCGCAAAGGTTCCCCGAAATTCCCGCCCAAGGCAATTTGTTCCTGATAACGCCGTTGTTTTTCCACCCCGCTAATAAAATCGGTATCCAGCTTAAGACAATCGTTCCAATCCGCCGAGTCCAACAAGGGCATGCCATGCTTGCCGATGGAAATCTCGCCCGAATAACGTAAAATGGCCTTCACAGTATCATAGATCGGCCGGACCGCCGCCGGTTCCGTCCCGGCAATCTCACATTCTTCATCCAAAATCGCCAGATCCCCGGTTAAATTGATATATCGGGATAAAGCCTGAATCAGCCACAAAGCGTCATCGGACCATTTACCCGGTTCCTTGCCGGCCCAAAAGAAATTATGATAGGCAAAACCAAACTCCCAGATCTTACCGCACCATTCCTTGATTAATTCTTTGACCAACCCCTGCTCGCCCATAGCGACAAAACAATACATACTGGTAAAGATATCTTGAATTTCCCGAAAGCCAATCTCGCGATAACCTTTTTGCGTCTGACAAAAGGACCGGGAGACAAAGGTTTGATACAAAACCTGAAACGGCAAATTATAATTGCAATAGGCGTCGTAAGCTTCATCATCGGTTTTGACCTGCAAGAAACGGCAGTAACGTTCATAAAAGCTTTCAACTTGCGCCAGCGCCGCCGGTACCCTCTCCGGATCGGAGTAGGCCGCAATTAACCGGTCGATTTCAGTGGTAAAACTTTCCGGCCCAAATTCCGAATTGGTTTTGGCGGAGACCAAACCGGTAAAATTATCCGCCAGACAGGTAGCCCCGGGTAATAACTCCAATCTTCCGGCCAACGCAAAAAAACCGGGTCCCTTGCGATCCAGATTATTACTTAATCGGCGCAATCCTTGGGGGTGCTCCAAGGTCCCATTGCCGACAAACTCATTATAATTGGTACAAAATTCCCGGGGGAATTCGACTTGGCCGTTCTGATGCAGCAGCATGCTATGAAAACGCAAATCGCTCCGGTACCGCTCATTGCAATAATCAACTCCCACGGCGGCAATCCCGCCCTCAGCGGTTTTGACGATCTTGGCCTGCAAAATGATATTGCTATATAAAACATCCTCTTGAAAAGCGCCGGGCGCCGCCGAACCGAACATTCCGGTATAGACTAGTCGCAACTGCCGGACGGTCCCGCCCAGATTCCGCAGGGTAATCCGTTGCGCCTCAGTCGCCAAAGGCAGTCCCGCTTGCTGGGGCAGTAAAAAAATGGCGCGTTGGATCTCCAAACCGCATTTGGTCCGATACGTAATCAACGTGTGATTTTGCGAGTGCGTACAGGTAGCGGTCGCAATATTGGCGTCATTCGGATCAGCGGAATAAAAAATCTGTCGGCCTCCTTCAACTAAATAAAACTGCCGATTGGCCGGAAAACCGTTTTCTTCCTGGCGCATATCCCAACGGGTCGCCAGCACTTGCGTCCCCGCATGAGCCCGAAAACTGCCCCGCCCCAGCCGGTCCACCACACTTTTCGGCGTGGTCTGCAACGCATAAGGAAAACCGATCCTGTTGCCCAACAGCAAATTTGCAAAATAATGCGGTCCCGGCGCCGGGCTGCGTAAATCAATCAAATGTTCTCCACGGCTATTGAGCGTCCCGCCCCACCGGGCGACTGCCCCAAACTTTGTGAAAGCCTGTCTGATCTCAGACGCAAGCGCAATCTCATTAATTGCGGAGCCGCTTGCCCAAACCCGGATTTCCGGCTGAAGCAGGACCAGGACCGAACCGCCCCGCTCCAATAATTTGTCTAAAAAAACGGCCAAAAGAGGATCCTTATACATTTCCAAACAAACCGGCGCCCTAAAGGGCAATCTCGCTACTCCAATCACCTGCTCAAAACGGCTATCCCCAAACAAAGCGTCACACTCCCCTGTTTTCGGGATAAGCGCCGTAAAGGCCGCCTTCAAATTGATGATCGCGGAAAGCAAAAACTCTCTCGATGTCATCGATGTCATATACAAATTCCCCCCTAAAAAAATAAATCTACTCCTATTTAACAATATTTTGGCGCTAATGTCGAGAGGTTTTTGGAAATTCATTGCCAATTATCTGACATTTTATTTAAAAAACGATTTCAATATCAACTCTATCAGGGAGAGGCCGGCCGCAAGCAACCTAATAATTTCAGTTAATAATTTGGGTAAAAAGCGCCGTTCCGGCTTCTGCCCTCGGCGCCGCACATTAATCATATTAATAAGATAATAATGATATTTGCGAATACTCCAGCGGCGGCTTTTCCGGACCCGTTTTTCCAACTTTGATCCTGGCGGATTTTTGCTTTGGGATGTACCGGCGGCGGTCGCCGTTGAATCGGGCGGGAATTTCGGCTCCCGTTCGACTGCGGCGGTAATAATAAAATGGACCGGACGCGGTTTAACCGTTTCAATCAGGCGGACGATCCCATAAGCCAACACCCGGGCCACCAGCAACACTCCGACCAATTGTCCTGCGCTACGCAGATCCAGCATCACGAAACTCCTTCAACTCTTAATTCGCCGCTCATCGTTCGGCGCAAACCGATGATTGACCCGAACGCCGCATGCAAAAAGCATACTTTTAGCAAGCCTATGCTTATCAATAACAATTTATTCCAACTATTACAAAATTTATTTTAAATTCGGCAACAAAAAAACCAGCCTTCTCACTGGTCCCCTGCCAAACTTCTTTTGGTAATTGGTTTACTTTAGGCCGCGCGTCTCACCTTCCCCGGCCTGTTACAAAGAAAGAGAGCCCAATACGTTCCCGCCCTCTTCCTAGCATTGATTTTAAACATTAGTTACCCTGCCTTTAAAAATAATCACCCGTTTTAAAACCAAATTATTCGTTTCGCTCGACCCGGCAACCATACTATGGGCGCTAGTTTTCAACCCATAATCCTCATTATTGCCCTTGCAGGTGCATTCGAGGATTTTTACCTCTTCGGCATTCCTAATCCGCTCGGTAATGGCATTTTCCTGGATAACCTTGGCCATTGTCAAACGGTTCCGTAAAACTACATCCAGATCCGGTAACCCTTTACGAAGCAAATTAAGCAGTTTCATCGGATTTAACCCTCCTATTGGAATTGAACCTGTCTGGTTGCCTGATTGCGGCCAATACCCTCTTCACCTCCTTCGGGAACTTTAAGAATTGCGAAGCTATTAATTTACATAATCATTATACACTATCCGATTAAAAAAGTCTACCAACGCCAAGCCGCTTCACGTCTCGCTTTATGGCCTAAACCGCTCTCCCGGCAACCTTTCGCCTTCATTTTCGGCGCAGATGTCCGTTTCTTGCCAAATATGAAGATCACAAATTCGCGCCGCTGGTAGTAGTTACCAATTTACAATGTTTAACCCCTTTAATACTGCTTAAACGATCGGCAATCATCTGGATCATAGTTTTATCGCCCCTCAGCACCAACACTTCCAAACAATTGTGGGCATCCAAATGGACATGCAGCACCGACACAATTTCCTGATGAAATTGGTGTTGCAGGTCAATTAATTTATCGGCCATTTCCCGCATATGGTGATTATAGATCAAGGTCACCGTGGCGACTGCCGCCCCTTTTTTATTGCGCCATTCTTCCTCTACCAGATAATCCCGGATTAAATCACGAATGGCTTCGGAACGGTTGGTATACCCCTTACCTTCAATCACCCGGTCAAAATCAATCAACAACCGCTTATCAATTGACACTCCAAAACGCTGTAACTCCGAACTCATCGCCGCCTCCGCCAATAATTATTCTTCATTTTAAATTTCGGCTATGCCGGTTAAGATTCCTGCTTTTAATAGATCCTCGGCAAATAACGGACGTCCGGTCAGATACCCTTGAACATAATCGCATCCCGAACTGTTTAAACAATCAAATTGTTTTTGATACTCCACTCCCTCGGCTACTGTGGTCAATCCCAGTTTACGGACCATTGCGACGATGGCGTTGGTAATACTTTTGCCCCGTACATTATAATGGATATCGTTAATGATACTTTTATCCAGCTTCAACGTATCCAAAGGCAATCTCTTCAAGTAACTGAGCCAGGAATAGCCGCTGCCGAAATCATCCAAAGAAATCCGCACCCCGATTTGCCGAAGTTCACCCAACATACCGGCAACTTTTTCAAAAGAATGAATCAAAACGCTCTCGGTAACTTCCAACTCCAAGGATTGCGGCGGCATCCCCGTCTCCGCCAAAAGATCTTTCACCATCTTTACAAAACCGGCCTGTCTTAACTGGACCGCCGAAATATTAACCGCCACCAGAATCTCAATCCCAAATTGCTTTCGCCACAGTACATTTTGACGACACGCTTCCTGAAGCACCCATTCTCCCAACGACACAATCAACCCGGACTCTTCGGCAAAGGGAATAAATTCCAACGGTGAGATCCAGCCCAACCCCGGTTCATTCCAACGTAACAAGGCCTCTACCGCCCGAATCTTACCGGTTTTCATCTCAATCTGAGGCTGATATTGCAGAATAAACCGTCTTTGGGCAACCGCCCGGCGTAATCGTTTTCGAATTTCATTTTTCCGGGTAACATCCGCTTCATTGCCTATTTCCTCATGCAACTCCCTTTTTTCCCAAAAACCGTCCAATTCGGTCGCAGTATGGCGGTCCGCCAACCGAAACGGTTGCGCCAATTTTTTTTGCATCCGTTCATTCCGCTTTTGTAAAACCCTGTTTTGCTTGGCTAAATCCAATTGTTTTTTGTAGTATGGCGTAATGTCGTTCAAGACAATCGCCAGATAACCGTTTTCGGGGGAGAAAACATATACCAAACACCAACGGCCGGTCCGGCTAAAGTAATGTTCCTGTTTGACGTTTCCCAAAAGATGCGCTGTTTTTGTTGTGAAAAAATCTGTTTGACATAAAGACGCCAGCTCCGGTGTAACTTCATTAACCATTTTCCCGATTAATTCGGTTTGTTCCAGACCGGTTAACGCTGTAAAGGAACTATTAACCATTAAATATTGGTAATCGGTCCCCGCGGCGCTTTGATTGACAACCAGCTTATAACAGGCAATCCCATCCGGCATGGTTTGAAAAAATTTGGTATCAAACATTGGAAGCTCCCCACGCGTATTTATTATCAAGTTTGTCTAGTGCTTTGGAGAAATCCTTTGAAAACCACCATTGATGAATTAAAAAAGAAATATAGTCATATGTTTATCGGCTAATTTATAAGTTTTATTTAGCAAATTATAAGATAATTTTTCAAAATAAATTGTAAAAATTTTCTATTTTTTAAAAATATTAAAAAGACCCGGTTTCACTTACGGAAAACCGTGCCTTGGGTAAACTAAAAGAGGGTATCACTATTCTTCTCAAAAAGTTTGTTTTTGGGGGCAAACTTTTTTAAGGAGATATAGTTCATTAATTCATCGTGACATCTTTGGTACTGCTTTGTTTGCGGCTTAATCGCGCTATACATTACTCATTTTTACGTTCGTTGTTGAGTACTTTGAATTCCCGGCGGACCTGGCAAATCAACTCCTGCAACTCGGCAAACTTGATATCCAGTTCCTTCTTGGCATCCAAGCGCGCCTTTAGCGTCGCTTCATTGACATCCAAATCCCCGTCAATACTATTTAAACCGTTAATCGGCCGTTCAGCCGGACGGCCCATCGTTAACA
The DNA here is from genome assembly GCA_050115405.1 of Bacillota bacterium. Taxonomy (GTDB): domain Bacteria; phylum Bacillota; class UBA4882; order UBA8346; family UBA8346; genus DATCLA01. The sequence continues at coordinate 373 of JASFQO010000051.1, read as the reverse complement.
AACTGCCGTCATCGTTGATAATTTCATTGCAATATGACTTTTTTCCCGCTATAGCCACTTTTTTAACAGATGTTTTTCCCATTAACGCCTCTCCTTTTCAATTACATACTATATACTAACTTTTCCTGCGTGTTTCGTGAATCATCGCCATAATTTCCGCGAATCGCGCATCCAATTCTTGTTTTTCCCGTAACCGAGCGAGACTAATCGCCAGTTCCGTTTCAATGCTCGGTTCAGCTTCACCGACGCCCGCAGCTTGACACTCGCCGGGGCCAATTAGTTTACGACTATTTGTGAAGGTACTTCCGAATCGTAACCAATCATCAGCATAGGGGTCCGTTTTCATCCCAACATTCATCTCTTCCCCGGGTTG
>JASFQO010000050.1:0-9134 GCA_050115405.1 Bacillota bacterium | reverse complement strand
ACTACCGGTGGTCACCGTTTCAATTTGAAATTCCGTAGTTTTTTCCACTTCCTGGGCCGGTATTTTCCCTGTTAGAATCTCCACGTCCCGATACTTGGGACTAATTGTAACTTTAGCGCCAAAATTAAGTTGTTGCACCTTTGGGTAGACGGTTACCAATACTTTAGGTTGCAAAAAAAACCATAACCCAATTAACAGAGTTGACAAAGCCACCACTACTGCCGGCAAAAACCCATTGTGCTTCCAATGATAGGTTTTACGCCGTTTTTGAGGCGATTTAACTGTAACTGCCGGGATTAACTCCATTGCGTCCGCTTTTTCCGCACTCACAGCCGCTTCCGCCAAATCGAGGCCATCCAAATTGCGTTCCCGAATTGTCGAAATTCCCAAACGTTGCGCCAAAGCGACCAACTGCGGATCGACCGCATTAATAATCAGCTCTTTTCCCTCGTCTTCGGCATAAAATTTAAGGAGACGCAGATTGATCTCATTAGTCAGCAAAACGGTACTTTCGGGAACTTCCAAAATGATTTGTTTCTGGGAATGTCGGATGATCTCTTTGACCAGTTGTTCAATTTTCAAGTCCGGTTTTACGATAATCACGCCATGGTTACTCAAATGGTTACTCAAATGGAAGTCATCTCCTTAGGGTGAAAATACGTTAGTAGTTACACTCACAGTCTTGTGACTGGCGCAGCCAGGCATGAACGTTAGGGGAAAATTCAGTTGACAGTCGTTTTCACCTCTTTTTGTGCCGTCGCGCGGCATGAACGTTAGGAAGCCGGCCAATCCGCCCGGCTAATTACCACCAAAAACAAGCCCACCCCAAAGATAAACATCGTCGCCACGGTAACAATCCCGGAATCATTCGCCAAAAGCGCAATCACACTCGTAACTGCCAGGCTTAGTACGCCCTTTGCTATCTCGGGATAGGTGTTTTGCCAGCGCCGGACCACCTGCGGCGGTTCTTTATATAATAAAAGAATCGCCATCAATAGTCCAATCAACACATAAGACCAGCCGTTAGCGGTGATCAACGACTGATTGAACTGCCATTTCCGGCTCATCATTTTGGTCAGCGCCGGAAGACCCTGCTGACTGACAAACCTGATAAATTGACCAAAATGGCTCATTTGGGGACCGGCGCGGATCAGATCAACCACTCCAACCAGGGTTAATAAACCGACCAAGGCGCCCAGCAGCAATCCAATGCGTTTTTTGGTTACCCTTTGATCCAACCAGATAAAATTGGCAATTCCCAAGCCGAGCACTACCGTGATTCCTCCCCCGATATTGGCGCCCCAGGACGGACAGAACAAAAATAACGCCAACAGCACCCAACCGCCCCATAAAAGTTGGACCCGGTACCGACGGACTTTCCCGATTGTCAAAGTAACCACCACCAGATAGGCGCCCAGTAAAAAACCCAGATATTCGTTGCCCACGCCATAAAATCGCGCCGCGCTTACCGCCGAGTAACCCCAGAACGAACGTAATTCCAGCCAACCGTTACCCAGACCGTCAATGATGATTAAAAGCGCGGTGACCCCGGCAATTGTCAAGATCGCTTTCACGGCATCATTGCGGCTAAGCAGACGGACTATGATGTAAAAAAATCCGGCCAGTCCCACCGTCCACCCGATAATCGCCGGCCAGTCCACCGGATTCGGCAAAGCTACGATGAGACAAACCGCAGGAATCGTAATTAAAAACAAATAAATTTGCCGGACGATTTCAAAAAAGCGCCGTTGGCGCGGCCAATAGATTAAACCGGCGATAACTGCCAGAACACTGATAATTAAGGCATAGCCATGTATCGGGAGCAAATCCCAACGCGCCTGGTAATTTAAATCCAACTCATTAAGCATAGTTGCGGCTTGCGGCCAACTACCCGATACCGACCGTAATGACCGGTCGATATAAATATCCTGATTTTTAAGCTCCAAAAACGTAAAAATTGCGGCCATCAAGTCGGCGCCGGTTAACAGGCCGACCCTACGGGTACTATTGGCGGTAATCAGACCCGGTTTGAAAAAGGCCGATTTGATCAATACCGGGTTTAATCTCTGCCCCCGGCCTTCCACTTCCGGCGCTAAAATTGAATATAAGACCACCATGGTTTGGGCCGGATCCACCTCCGCCATAATCCTGCCAATCAACCGGTCGTAACTGCGTAACGCCTGATTGCGAAAGTATTGCCGTCGCGGTCCGGTAAAATAATCACGGTAGCGTTCAATCCGCTCCAAGTCGCCGAGACTGATCGAAATCACCCGGGCCTTGGGGGAAAATTGACGCCAATATGTAAAAATTTTACCCGTATCGCTACGTACTCCGGATGGAAAAGCCGGATCAGGCGCCAATGTTTCCGGCCCGACGGCCGCCAGATCAATCAACCCGGCCCGATCCACCCACGGAATCGCTCCGGAGCGGTTTAAGTACTCCATCGTATCGGCGTTACCAATCACCGCGGTTTTCAAACCGTTACTGTGCAACATTGCTCCGACCGCCCCGATATTGGGGTCCGGCTCCTTTTTCGCATTCAATTGCATGATTTTGGGTAACCCCAGATAGACCGCGCCCTGTGCCGGAGCCCGGTAACCGGTAAGCGACTGATAAAGTTTTCCGGCCGGCAAATCATGATAGACCTCGGCGCTGTTTAAAATCAGCCGCGCCTCTTCGTAGCTCCATAACTGTTTACCGCTACTCAGATTGAGATAGAGTTTTTCCGGATTAACCGACCCGGAAAGATATGTCGTCATAATTCCCACGGAACTTTCATTCGCCAGTTTCATTAAATTCGGATAACGCGGGGTTAAATCTTCAAATGTAAAACGCGGCAAATCAATGACCAACACCCGCTTTGGAGCCGACGCCCCAGTCGCGACCGGTAAACCGGCAATCCATAACAGGCCGGTCGCCAACAACCAGATCAACCGCAGCCGAAATTTATTAAAATTCACCATCATCCTCCCTTTCAAGAGGCAAAAACATTATCAAATCACCAAATTCAAACACCATACATACAAAAGGCGGAGTCTAATCCGCCTCATACAATATTACACCGTACTAAATCAATGATACCCAAACTTACCAAGCTTGTCAATCCGACTTTTTGATATTTGAATCAAGTTTCTAATCATTTAGATTCCTTTTTGTTCGTTTCAAAACAGATTTCATAAACGCTTGAAATTAAAATCAATATCAACGCCCCCAGCGGCACTGCAAAAATCATCCCTAACACTCCAAAAATCTTACCGCCCACCAAAACCAGGTAGAGTACGGTAATCGGATGCATCCCCAAAGAACCGCCGATAATCCGCGGCGTCAAAAACATGGCCTCTATTTGATTGACGCCGCTAAATAAAATAATCACGTATAACACCTGCCATGGGGATTTTAACAACCCTAAAAAAACCGCAGGTATCGCCCCTAAGATTGGCCCGAAATAAGGGATTAAATTAAATACTCCCGCCACCAGGCCGAGGAGAAAGGCGGCTTCAAAACCTAACACACTCAAGCCAAAGCCAAGTAAAATCCCAACAATCAGGGTCACTAACAACTGGCCCCGGATATACAGACGAAACACCGCGTCAATTTTTAAAAACGTCCGGGTCCAATGGGCGCCGCAATGTTGCAGCAGCCAACGAAAAACCCGCTTTTTTACCCGGGGATAATCACGGCTCATATAATAACTTAACAAGGGAATCAACCCCAGTAAAAATGACTGGGAAAACAGCCCGACAATTCCCCCGGCCAACTGGATCATAAACCGGCGAATTATCATTTCCCACCGTTTAACCAGTTCGGCGCTGATCATTTTTAGGTCAAACGGCAAATCCCAATACCGGTTGATCTTATCAAGCATTGTCCCGGCTTGCCGTAATAAGGCCACCAGCGAAGGTAATTTCTGAGAAACCTGGGATAAATCCTGAATCAAACGGGGAATGATCATTCCCAAAATAAAGGCGGCGACTAAAAAACCGATTAGATAAACGGTTAAAACGGCATAATCCCGTCTGGCGCCCTTCCGTTCCATAAAATCCACTACCGGATTGATCGCATAAGCTAAAAAAAAAGCTATCACAAACGGGCCGATAATCTTCTGTGAACTGTAAAAAAGCAAAAATGATAAAGGGATCACCAAGATTAAAAAACAATATTTTCGTTTCAAAGGCCACTCCCGGTTGGTTCGTCTTCAAAAGAACTATTGGCGCGCCGGTACGGCCCTACCGTCCCGGATATATAAAAAGCGCCCAATCGGCGCGCTTAGGTTATAGCGTGGAAAAATGGGTTCTCCCATTTTACCATCAACCTTTGTGCCTGTTAACGGAGCGCAGGCATGTTGGTTATTATTAAAGTAACTAACTATAGGGGTATAATCCGAAAAACACCTTAGAGGCGATCTTTTTCGGATTATTAATAGTTTACACGTTAGATAACTTCCGGGTAAAAGCTTTGGTACTGTTGCGCACTGCCGAAGTCCAGCGTTTGGCATTGTTGCGGACCATCGGAATGGCCCCGCGGGTCCTTGACGCAACGGATGCGGAGCTAACCCCGATCATCCGGCCTGTCCGGTTGCGGCGTCGCATTAACATTACTACTCCTACCGCCGCTCCAATGACCGTACTGGCGACGATTCCCTGAATCATTCGATTAAGCAATTTTATCACCTCTTTCGGCTTTTCGCCGGGATTTAAACTTATTATTCCCGGGTTCAAAACGCTTATACGTGTTCTCGTCGCTCGTGACTAATACCAGGGGTAGGAATAACGAAGCCATCCAGAAGAGCTGCAAAAGGTGGCGAGACTTACCGGATTGGCTGATGCGCCGTGAAAAGCCACCCATTGCTGCGTCACTTAAATTTTAAAAAATATCCGATGATGTTTTTCCCCGAACGACGGTCCCGGCAACCAACCCCCAGCCAACTGTGAATTTGGTCCCCCGAGCGACGAACAACGAATAGCGCAACCAAGCGCTATTCAATCGTCCCCCCGCCCAGCACGACATCATCTTGATAAAAGACTACCGCCTGGCCGGGAGTGATTGCCCGTTGCGGGACGGCAAAGCGAACCGCCACACGAGTTGCGGACAACGGTTGCAACGTTGCCGGAGCCGGTCGGGCGCCATACCTGATTTTCACGGTTACCGCCCGTTTGCCGTCGAACTTATCCCAGGCCACCCAATTCAAATGCGTCGCCACCAACCGGTCCCCAAAAATACTTTCCGCCTCACCGACCACCACTTCATTGGTCTCGGGCCGGATTGCCTTGACAAACAACGGTCTGGGCGCGGCGATTCTCAATCCTTTACGTTGCCCGACGGTATAGTGAATAATCCCGCGATGGTTGCCCAACACCGCGCCGGTTTCCGTGACGATCTTCCCGGGACGAACCGCTCCCGGCCGGTATTCTTCAATAAATCGCCCATAATCCTCTCCAGGGATAAAACAGATCTCCTGACTATCGGGCTTATCGGCAACATTCAACCCGAATTGCCGCGCTTTATTCCGAATTTCCGTTTTAGAATATTCCCCCAGCGGAAACAGACATTTTGCCAACTGGGCTTGCGTCAGTCCGTATAAAACATAACTTTGGTCTTTGGTAGGGTCCAGCCCTTTTTTCAGTACCCAGCGCCCCCAGTCGGCCCGATATTCACAGCGGACATAATGGCCGGTCGCCAAATAATCCCCGTCGAGCGCCGCCACTTTTTCAAGGAGTAAAGCAAAACGGAAACTCCGGTTACATTCGACGCAAGGGTTGGGCGTCCGTCCCTGTAAATACTCAGTGACCAAATAATCAACGACCTTCTCCCGGAACGGCGCGTATGAATTTAAGACATAACAGGCAATCCCCAGCTTATCGGCTACCGCCCGCGCATCGTCCACCGCCTGCAACGAACAACAGCCGTCTTCGACCTCTACCCCATAAGGCAGGTCATTTGCACATAACTGCAAGGTAACGCCAATCACCTCATGACCTGCTTCCTTTAACAAGGCGGCGGCCACCGAGCTATCCACCCCGCCGCTCATGGCCACGATTACGCGCATGATCACCCCGCCGCCCGTTGTTTACTTTGATAATCGGCAATGGCTTTATGCATGGCATCGGCGGCCAGATTGGAACAGTGCATCTTTTGGGGCGGCAGACCGTCCAAAGCCTCCGCAACCGCCTGATTGGTAATTTCCAGGGCCTCCTCGACCGTTTTCCCCTTGACCATCTCTGTGACCATACTGCTGGTAGCAATCGCCGCCCCGCAGCCAAACGTCTTGAATTTAACATCGGTAATCCGGTTATCGATAATCTTCAAATAAATTTTCATAATATCGCCACAAACGGGGTTACCAATCTCACCAACCCCGTCGGCGTCCTCAATCTCGCCGACATTGCGCGGATTGGCAAAATGATCCATTACTTTCTCAGTGTACATGTGGCGCACTCCTTTCGGCCGCTGTTATATAAAGGTGACATGACCCGCAATTTATGGACAATTTCCGGCAAGACCTCAAATAGGTAATCGATCTCCGCCTTGGTGGTATCCTTACCCAAAGTCAACCGCAGCGAGCCATGGGCAATCTCATGACAGATTCCCATGGCAAGTAAGACATGGGACGGTTCCAGCGAACCGGAGGTGCACGCCGAACCGCTTGAGGCGGCGATTCCTTTCAAATCCAGGTTTAAAAGCAAAGATTCACCCTCGATATATTCGAAACTGATATTCACATTACCCGGTAACCGCTCGGTACGGTGACCGTTAAGGCGTACATGATCAAACTGCTCCAAGATGTGGTCGATCAGGTAATCCCGCAATTCGGTCAGACGTTGCTGTTTGGACTCCAGATCGCGATTGGCCAGTTGCAAAGCTTTTGCCAGTCCGACAATCCCGGGCACGTTTTCGGTGCCGGCCCGCCGGTTGCGTTCCTGGGCCCCGCCGAAAATCAACGGGCTAACCCGGGTCCCTTTGCGGATATATAAGGCGCCTACTCCCTTTGGACCGTAAAACTTATGGGCAGCCATGGACAGCAGGTCGACCGACAGGTCCGCGACATTAACCGGAAGCGACCCCATGGTCTGGACCGCATCGGTATGAAATAAAATTTTCCGTTCCCGCAGGGCTTTGCCGATTGTCGCAATCGGCTGGACCGTCCCGACCTCATTATTGGCATGCATGATGGTCACCAAAATCGTTTCCGGAGTTAACGCCCGGAGGACATCGTCCGGATTGAGCAACCCAGCGGCGTCGACCGGCAGATAGGTCACTTTAAAACCCTGTCGTTCCAGAAAACGGCAGGTATCAATGACGGCATGGTGTTCAATGGCGCTGGTAATAATATGATTGCCTTTTTCTCGGTTGGCCAGGGCGACGCCCCGGATAGCCATATTGTCGCTCTCCGAACCGCTGCCGGTAAACACAATCTCTTGCGGCGCCACCGCCCCAATCTCCGCCGCGACCGTCGTCCGGGCTTCCTCAAGCGCCTTGCGGGTTTCCCGGCCAAACCAATGAATACTGGAAGGATTGCCAAACCCGGTGGAAAAATAAGGGATCATCGCTTGCAAAACTTCCGGATCCACCGGCGTCGTCGCGGCGTAGTCTAAATAAATTCGCTGCTCCATAAGTTCTGTCACCTCAATTTAAGTTAGATCTGGTAAATAAAATTTGCTTGATTCAATTCCCGGGATTGGGCCACCAAATCGGCCAGGGTGGTTGTTTCCAATACCGCCTCCATACTCTGGCTTAACTTGAGCCACAATAACTGGACGGCGCATTTTTGCGAATTCCGGCACTCCCCGGCGGGCTGATGATCCCGGACACAGTCCACTGGAGCAATCGGCCCCTCCAAACAGGTAAAAATAACGCTGATCTTAATCCGACCCGGATCACAAGCTAAGACGTAACCGCCTTGCGCTCCCCGGACGCTTTCGACCAAACCGGCCTTCTTCAAAACCGCAATCAACTGTTCCAGGTAAGATTCGGAGATTCCCTGCCGGGCGGCGATGCTGCGCAAGGTAATCGGCGCTTGCCGGTAATGTTCGGCCAAGTCCAGCATGGCGCGCAAACCATATTCCGCGCGGGTTGATATTCTCATCTAACCACCTCTTTTGGCATGTTCCGTTATTTAAGTTCAGTAAAATGCTCGGAATTAAATTCCCAGTACCGCACTGTGATTTATTCAAATGGTATCACATCAACCTAACACTGTCAATACTTTATCCTGCTTCCCGCGCCGGTTTTCTTAAAATTTTAAATTTCCCGATATTCTTTAGTTACATACACTGAAGACATTAAGGCCATCAAGCTCCAATAATTGGGCGTAAACCGCAGGATTTGTCCCACCGGGTAGCGGCGTTCGCCGGCTGCCACCAAATAATCGCTGCTGCCTCCCAAAATCGTGATCCCGGGATCTACCGGAGTCAATCCGGCGAGTGGCGTTTCTTGTTCGCCAATCCCCAACAGCAACCGCCATCCGTCCGCCATTTGCGGCAAGGCCGTTTTGCGGCCCAACGCGTCACAACCCATGAGACCGGTGGCTTTCCCGGGTTTCCACTGGACCTGCAACACGGGCGCTTCAACACAGAAGACATCCGGCCATAAATCCGGTAAAATCGTCCCGTGGAAGGTTTCCCGCCCCAGGAGGATGGCTTCCCCGATTCTTAAATGATTTACCCCGGGCGGCAACCGTCGCTCATAAAGCAGCGGCAGACTACTGGAATTGCCCCCGGATATGTATTTAACCGGCAGGTTATATTCACTCCGTAATTGTCCGGCTAAATCCGTCAATTGCGTCAAGGCGGCCGGAGTGGGTAAAACGCCGGCAAAACAGGCAAAATCGGCCCCAACCCCAATCACTTCAAGATGGCGTAACTGCCGACAATACTCCGCCAGCCCGGGCAAATCGGCCCCGCTGACTCCTTCGCGCAGGTCGCCCAAGTCAACCATCAGGATGACCCGGTGTTTTCGTCCCTGGAGCCCGGCGTAATAGTTTAAAGCCTTCAAAGTCACCGGCTCCGTATTCAAACTGACTTCCGCCAATTGGACGGTTTGGGCGGCAGTCTGCGGCGTCGGTAGCCGTAACTGCATTTTTTGGAGCTCGGGATAAGACTGATAATTTGCCAAATTTTCCAAACGCGAATCGCCCA
>JASFQO010000049.1:0-9178 GCA_050115405.1 Bacillota bacterium | reverse complement strand
ACGAAAGTGTACTCATCTCTAAAAGCATTCGCCACGCCTCACCTTATTTTAGTTTATGGCAACTTTATGTCATATATTTACAAACATTCTAAAATTTTTTGCCAAAATCTCCTAACACAAACTAACAAAAATGTATATAGCCTAACTTAAGTTGTATTATATGTCATGTTTATGGAAAGGTCAAGAAAAATTTTGTTAAAATAATTACATATATATGACACGAAGCTACCGCCGCTTTCTCCACCTCTCACAAAAAAACAAAAAATTTATCATTTTTTGTTTTTTCACTATAATCAAAAAAAATATTCTGCCGATAATCAAATATAATATTTTATTATTAAAAGGAGTTTTACAATGAAACGAACGTTAGTTCCAATCCTTGTCTTCTCCCTCATTATCCTATCCGCTTCCATTGCTTGGGGCACTTCCGCCACGGGTTTCGGCGCCCGGGCCGTCGGTATGGGCGGAGCCTATACAGCCATCGCCGATGATGAGTCCGCCGCTTACTGGAATCCGGCCGGAGTTACCCAGACCAAACATTTACGTCTCGCGCTCGGCGCCGGTTATCATGGCGATTTGGACAAATTGCAAAATGTGTATGACAAAATCAGCGATGACCAGATGCCGGATCGGGAAGATCTAAACGAAAGTTACTCCCTGCTGGCCTTGGTCGGTTTAACCGGTAAGCATCTGGGGATCAACGTCTATTCCGACACGCAGTTAACCACCTCTCAAGACGCCGAGGAAAACATCAGCGCCACGATGGAAAGCATCAATTACGGCCTGCTGACCGTCGCCGGCAGCTTTGGCAAAAGCAAAAAATTGTCGATTGGCGTTAACTTTAAAGCCGTCGCCGCCGGATATGGCGAAGTTTACTTGCCGGCTTTACCGGAGACCACCGATTCCGATCTACTTAATTACGAAGGTACAACTTCCTATAATACCGCTACCGGAAGCGCTTGCGATTTGGGTCTCCTATACCAGCTGAACTCTAAACTCAACATTGGCTTTACCGCGCGCAATCTTTACACCAATCTTGATTCGGACACCGGGACCACCACCACATATGGCTTTCAGCTTAACGGTTCCGAGGTGGAAATGTATTCAAAAGGAACATCAGACTATTATCATCCAATCAAAATTCCCAAATCGTACGTTTTGGGAGTAGCCTACCAGCCATTTAAGTATACTTTATTGGCAGCCGATGTGGAACATATCACCGACTCGGCCAACGACCAGACCCGCCTGCATTTCGGTTTGGAGCAAAACGCCTTATGGAATTTACTCTCATTACGTTTAGGCGGCTATACCAATAAAAAGGGCTCCGGTAACGACGGCTCCACCGTCTATACCGCCGGATTAGGCTTTAACCTTTGGATTGTCAATTGTAATGTCGCCTATGTCGATACGGACGACCCGTTATACATGGCCACCGCCAATATCAAGTTTTAAATACTTAAAAGGGGATGGTCCTTCCAAAGGACCATCCCCCTTGCCATCACGGGCCGTTGCTTCACTCATTTATGTGTCAAGCCCCTTCACATTTGCCCGAGCGTTTTTTCAATATCCTCATAAGATGCCACACCGCCTATTTCACCGCCGTTTCCCATCCATTTTTTGAATTTCATTCCCGGGGAGATATCGCCAATAAAAGCGGCTCCGGTGATTTTCCCCGCGTCAACCACTGCCATGGCATAACTGTTGCTGTGGATTTGGCGATAAATCCTTGCGCCGTCCGCAACCTGTACGGACCCGATGGCAAGAATGGCAATCCCGGCAACCTTGGTCATCGGCGCAGGCAAAACCGGGCGGTAGACGGAGTTTCCCCCCGATGCGTTGAGCCCCGCCGTTTCCCCCTGTTTTGTGGCGACCGTCATCAAGCCCGGCATAGTTCCTGAAAATTCCGCAATATCTCCGCAAGCGTAAATATCGCGGACTGAAGTTCGCATATGATCGTCAACGATAATCCCGCGATTGGTGGCGATCCCGCATTGCTTAGCCAATTCAACTACAGGCCGGACTCCCGCGGCAGCAATTACGCAAGCGCCTTCCATATCCCCTCTGAAATCTCCAAGGGTAGCGCCGGTATGGATCACGATCCCTTTGTCTTCAAGCCGTTTTTTCAGAAACAGACCGCCTTCTCTGTCAAGCTGGCGGGGAAGCGGATAAGCACCGATATCGTACACCGTAACATGTATGCCTAATTGGGAGACGGCAAAGGCTGTTTCCAATCCCAGAACGCCGCCGCCAACAATAAACGCTTTGTGGGTACGCATGCATTCGCGACGAATGACAATCGCATCTTCATAGGTTCGGAGCGGATATACTCTGTCGGTGAACGGAACGGAAGGAATATTGGGAGATGAACCACAGGCAAAAATGAGCGTATCATATTCCGTGGCATTTCCGTCTTCCCACCATACCGATTTTTTTGATAGGTCGATCCCTGTCGCTTTTTTTGACGGCAAAAACCGAATTCCGGCAGATTGGAACCAATCGGCATCCTGCATCAGAATTTTCGTAACTGCCGCGCCGGTATGGATAATGTCCGGAAGCCGCGGACGCCAGTAAGGTAAAAAAGGCTCGGCGCCCGCGAGTACTACCTGTCTGCCGGATTTGCGGGCCGCTTTGGCCGCGTTAAAACCGGCCGGGCCTGCCCCTACAATTAAAATTTCAGCATGCATTATTGTTCCCCCCATGTTTGCTGCAAGAAAGTAATCAGAAATTTATCTTTAAAGCTATTATACTATAATCAAGTAAATCATGCCAAGTGACTAGACCGCCAATCACATTACCGGCGCATATATTACTATATATTAATCCGGTAAATTTTTTAAATCGAAATTGTACCGAATAACCGGAAGGTGATGAAATATGGCTCTGAGCAACAACGTTTACACCTTGAGTTTAGCCCCGTCCGCGGCCCGCACTCTCTCCCATGAAACCCTGTCGCTGCCGATGATGGAAGAAATCTCGCCGCGCTGGCTATTAACCTTTTTACCATGGGTCCCGGTCACAGCCGGTATTTATCGCGTCAACAAACGCAAAAAAGAACCCGAAGGCCACTGTAATGAACACGGTGAAAAATTAATCGAAGTGTTCTCCTGCCACGAGGGCGAACCGAACTTGCCCGAAACTTTCGCCGACTATGAAGTGACGCCGCGTGAATATCACTTAACCCTGGTCCAAACCATTCTCAAAATTCATTCCCGAGTCTTCGACTTGCATAATGTGCCGATCAACCAACTGGAGGAACAACTGCGCCTAATCACCGAAGCCATGCAGGAACGGCAGGAATGGGAAATAATTAACAACCGCGAATTTGGCCTGCTCCACGCCGCCATACCGGAAATGCGGATTTCCACCCGGCAAGGGACGCCTACTCCGGATGACCTGGACAGCTTGCTGTCCCTGGTCTGGAAGAAACCCGCCTTCTTCCTGGCGCATCCCAAGGCGATCGCCGCCTTCGGCCGGGAATGCACCTGCCGCGGCGTACCGCCGGCCACGGTCAACCTCTATGGTTCCCCCTTTATTACCTGGAGAGGCGTCCCTCTGGTCCCCTGCGATAAACTGATGGTGGGCGACCGTTCCCGGGCCGAACTCTGCGACTCCGGAAAGACCAATATCCTCTTAATGCGGGTGGGTGAAACGGAACAAGGGGTCATCGGGCTCCATCAGCCGGGAATTCCGGAAGAACAACGGCGTCCCAGTCTGACGGTGAAATTCTCCGGCATTGATAATAAAGCCCTCCTCACTTATCTCATCAACCTGTATTTCTCGACCGCGGTCCTGACCAACGACGCGCTCGGGGTCTTAGAAAATGTGGAGGTCGGATGCTATCATGACAAACTGTGACCCGACGTCCATCGCGTCAATTGCCCAGAAGCTTTTTGAACAGGGTCTCCGCCTGTCCGACCCGGATCTATGTGGGCCGGGGCAGTCGTTATCCGAAGCCGCCAACCCGGCCGGACTGTATCCTGAGTCCCAGGCCAAACCAGGCAGCCCGCCGACGCCATCTTATTATTTTTTAACCGCAAGTCAACAAGCAATTTCGCCAAACATTGCCACAGAAACGCCTGAAGAGTCCCGGTTCAGTCAAGCGGCGGCGCCGCGTGAGGATTTTCCCATTTTCAACCGGACCGTCAACAGCCAGCCTTTAATCTGGCTCGATAATGCGGCGACGACCCAAAAACCGCAAGCAGTGCTTGACGCCATGGACCAATTCTATCGCAATTACAATTCCAACGTCCACCGGGGAGCCCACTCCCTGGCACAACAGGCCACCACCGCTTATGAAACGGCCCGGACAAAGGTACAACAGTTGCTCAACGCCGCTTCCCCCGCGGAAATTATCTTTGTCCGCGGCGCTACCGAGGCGATCAATCTGGTCGCCCAAACTTATGGCCGGACGGTCTTGCACAGAGGTGACGAAATCATCCTCACGCAGATGGAACACCACTCGAATATCGTCCCCTGGCAAATAGTGCAGCAAGCCACCGGCGCCCTAATTCAAGTGATTCCCCTCAATGACCGGGGCCAACTGCTCTTAGCCGAATACGAAAGACTCTTGTCCCCCCGGACCCGGATAGTGGCGTTAACCCAAGTCTCCAATGTCCTCGGGACAATCAATCCGGTCCGTACCATGGCCGCTATGGCCCACGCTTACAACGCCGCCGTGCTGGTCGACGGCGCGCAGGCAGTCGCCCATTTTCCCGTTGATGTTCGGGAGTTGGATGCCGATTTTTATGTCTTCTCCGGGCATAAGCTGTACGGCCCGACCGGAATCGGGGTCCTTTACGGCAAAAGAGCCTTCCTGGAAGCGTTACCGCCCTGGCAAGGCGGCGGGAGCATGATTAAAGAAGTCAGTTTTGAGCGTACAGTCTATAATACGCTTCCTCAAAAGTTTGAAGCCGGCACGGCCAATATCGCCGGCGCGGTCGGCCTCGGGGCAGCGGTCGACTATCTCCAAAAAATCGGATTGCCCCAAATCGAACAGTATGAACGGGAATTAACCGGTTATACCCAAGCCGCGCTGCAAGCCATCCCCGGTTGCCGCCTGTTTGGCGCCGCCCCGCACAAAATCGGCGTCTTCTCCTGGTTAATGACGCAAATCCCCCCGGACCAATTGGCCCGTCGGCTTGATCAGGCCGGCATCGCCGTCCGGGTCGGCCACCACTGCGCCCAACCCTTAATGCGACGATACGGGGTCAACAGTACCGTCCGGGCGGCTTTGGGGCTTTATAATACTAAAGAGGAAATCGACAAATTGGTGGAGACGATTGCGAAAGCGGCGCCGTCTTGATCCCGGTAACCGCGCAGCCAATATCCAAAAAAACGCCCGTTGGAGAAACTCCGCGGACGTTTTTATTAGTTTAAAATAAAATTAAGCCAAAACCTAATATAATTATATAAAACAAAAAACTCAAGCACTCTGCCTGAGTTTTTTACCTTCTAATCCAAGACACCGTTATTTCGCTTTTGACACCTATCTCGCGATAGGTGGGTGATCGCACCGTTACTGCAGTCTTCCCGCTCAAAAAACCGGGCCTGACATTCATAACGATAGTCCGGGCCAATAGCCGCACAATCTCCCGTTGTTACAATGTAGGTTCAAAATTGAAACTGACGCGTATCCCAGAAAAGATTGTCTTTACGTGTCTTATCATACAGTAATCGGTCTTAAATAGCAACAGTAAAATATTGACAAAAGGTTTAATAAAACACAATCAGCTTCATTTTACACCGCTTTATATCAATTATCATCAGATTAGTTATCTGCCAAACAACTCCCCAATCTTCCGGCAGTCCTCCATCTCCCGGGTCCAAACCCGTAGAAAGTCCCGAATCTCCGGCTCCCGAGCCAGTTCCCGGCAAACCCGGCCCACCGTGCGGCTAAACTCCGGCTGCATCTTTTGCTGCCCTTGGGCCAAGGGACACAACCCATGCGCCCGCGGGTCAATATCAACCGTCACCAGTTCTCCTCGCCGCAAAAAGGGAGCCAAGGGAAAAATCCGGCAGGCAAGGGGCCGCAGCTCCCGACGGCACTTCCCCTGACAGGTCAGCCAAAATATTTCGCGGCCATCAGACAGGCGACGGCCTTTTAACGGTTCAATGTCAAAACCGATTTCGACCCAGAACAATTTCTCTTCCCCCGGAAACAGCCACATGCCGTCTTCCCCGCGGCAACAGGCCCGGTCGCACAACCGACCGCAATCATACCGCAGTGGCGTACAATGTTCCAATTCCCGGTAAGCCTTGAGATAGAATTCATTACTAACCATTATTGAAACCATACAACTTTCTGACCGACCAGTAAAGCCGGGTCGACCGGTGTCTCTCCGACCCGGACCGTCAGATGTAGGTGTGGTCCGGTTGCCAGTCCTGTCATCCCAACCTTACCCACGATTTGCCCTTTTTTAATCATGCTTCCTTTTTTAACGCTGATTTTGGAAAGATGAGCATAAGACGTATAAAGATCCAAACCGTGATGGATAATCACCGTATTGCCGGAAGCATAAAGTTTCCCGGCAAACACTACCCGGCCGCGGTTCATCGCCGCTACGGGCGTCCCGGTCGCCCCGGCCAGATCCCAGCCGGAATGCCGTCCGTGTTCGATATTGTTGACATAGCGGATCAAGCCGAAGTCCGAGGTCTTTTTCCCTTTCAGAGGCATGATAAAAGTACCTTTGCATAACAGGCCCAGGTGGCGACTTCCCGTTTTTTTCCGCACTGCCGTCCCCACCCGGGCGTCAGCCGCTGTCTTATCCTTAGTCGCTGTTGCCTTACGCTTCTTTTCCGATACGGTGATCCGCTGTTCGACAAATTGCCGGGCCACCACTTTAATATCTTGCGTCCGGGTCGATCTTTTCGATCCATTAACAACCGTAACCGTCATCGGATATTTTCCCGGTACGGTCCGGTACGAAGCCGCCGCCAGGCCGATAAAGGTTGCTTGCGGGCCCACGGGATACAGTTGTTTGGTCTGATTTAGAAATTTAACCTTCACTGTCGCTTGAGGCGCTGCCACCACCTGAATCCGCAGAAAATCACCCGGTCGAATGACCGTCGGCGAACAATGCAACCAATCCGTGGCGCCGTATGTATGTTTAATGCCAATTAGCAAAACAGTCATCGCCACTAAAAACAGCCTCAACCAACTTCGGTGTTTAAAATTCATCTGCAACACCTTCTATCTTTATTATTTATTAAATTATACCATATTATCTGTAATTTACACAATTAGGTAATCCAGACAAGTTTTATAATTATATCAAAAAATCAAAAACTCTCATTTAATTAACTAGCAAAAGCTTGCAAAGATAACGATAATTCATAAAAGAAGGACTACCATTTTTTATGACAGCGCTCCAACTCCAGCAACGCTTGCTTGAGCGCCAAACCGCTGGCATATCCGGTCAAACTGCCATCCGCCCCAATCACTCGATGACAGGGAATCAGGATCGGCAAAGGATTACGGTTATTGGCCATTCCTACCGCCCGGGCGGCTTGCGGATTGCCAACCTCCGCCGCGATCTGGCGGTAAGTCCTGGTCTGACCGTAAGGGATCGCCTGTAAAGTCCGCCAGACTTGGTGCTGAAAAGCCGTCCCCTGCGGGTTTAACGGCAAATCAAAGTCAAATCGCGTCCCACCCAGGTATTGCGCTATTTGCAGGTAAGCTTCGCGAAGCAAAGGTGTCTCTGCCGCAACATTGGCGCCCGCCGGCCCGAAAGCCAACCTGATAATACTTTGACCATCGCTAAAGATTGTGATTGTCCCCAGCGCCGTATGATAAGAATAACAATCATGCAACCTGCCTATCCCCTTTTTGTTCTATTTGACCACCTTAAAATAAAATAGGATTATTGACAACCGGACATTTTTAACGCTTGCCTTTTTCACTTTCCCTGACCAATGCCTTTTTTTGCCAAATTAGCTGAAACTGCCGTTTGAGCCGCAACAATTGGCGGGGCATCCAGGTGACGGTCCGTACCAAACGCAACAACACCGGCAACAGCAGCCTGCTAAAGGTCACAAAATACATAACCACCCCGGCAATAATCGCTAACCAGACATAAAGACGCAACTCCAACCAAGTACTCCAAAAGATCAAGGGCGTCGCCATCAACAGCGCGATCAGCCAAAAAAGCAGATCGCCCCCGGCGGTTATGAACCAATTGACCTTAACCGTACTTCGCCAGACCCGGTAAAGATCAAAAAACCCTCCCAAAACCATTCCGGTTAAAAGGAGAGTTACAAAAGAACTCAATTGCACGGTTACATATTCCATAGCCTGCCTCCTAATCTCGTCGTTCGTAGGTCGCTGTCCGCCGTTCGAAACTCTAAAACAGCTTGCGGTTCGCCCACCAAAACAGCAATAGCCAACAGATAAATGCCGCAGCCAGCAATTGTTTAATTCCCCGGCGAAATTTAAGCGCCAATTCCAATTTATAGGCAATCGCCTTCTTCCGTAAATCATGCCAGTCTAAAAAGATCTTCTTTACATACTTCCGCGTCTCGCTATTTTGGGGCATTTGACCGGGGACCACATTTGTCAACCCCGCGTCATAAGCTGCCAACGCCAGATCAATCCGTCCATGATAGTAATCGATCAAAGTCCGCAAATATTTGACGCCCACCCGAATATTGGCCTGCGGGTCAAAAATGCAGTTGCGATTGGAACAGATTATTCGGTTATGGTGCGTGCCCGGACAAGTCGAACCGGAATACTGCCGCCACACAAACGGCGTTAATTGCATCAAACCCCGTCTTCCGGTTGGCGAGACCGCCCGGGCATTGAAATTACTTTCTTTCTGAATCAGGGCAAAAATCAGATTGGGGTCGACATTATTTTTAAGTCCATATTCGTTGATCGTATAAATGACCGGGTTAATATCGCCGTCTAAAAGGATGGGCTGACTTTTGACCGCAGTCAACATCTTCAAGACTTGATCCGCCGGATCATCGGCGAAGAGCAACGTGCCGAAAGCGACCGCCATGATCACCGTAGTCAGTAAAAAAAAGGCATACAACCAGCTCCGGTCGGTCAAACGTCTCTTCCGGAAGGAATCCCAAAACAATATTACCGGGCAAAGGACCAGTTTGATGATGGGGGCGCACCAGCGCGGCACAGTAGCGCGACGTTTCCGCTTGGAACGTTTCGTGGTTGCCTGCGATGACA